>DATMJX010000073.1:0-12277 GCA_035553715.1 Methylibium sp. | reverse complement strand
CGCCCTCGGTGCTCCAGGTGAGGTTGTAGTTCAGCGAGTTGCTCGGGAAGGTCGGCAGCGCGCCGACGCGCATGCGCACGGTGTCGAGCGTCTCGAAGCGCCGCGCCAGGTCGGCCGCGACGATGCCCACGAAGCCCGGCGCCAGCCCGCACTGCGGGACGAAGGCGTGCGGCGCGTCCTCGGCGATCGCGCGAATGCGGCGGGTCGCGGCCACGTCCTCGGTCAGGTCCAGGTAGTGGCAGCCGACCCGGCGGGCCGCCGCGGCGACGCGCGCCGTCAGCGTGTAGGGCAGGGCGCTCGCCACCGCCCAGCGGCCCGCCAGCGCGGCGTCGAGGGCGTCGTCGTCGCCGACGTCGAGCACCCGGGTATCGATCTGCGGGTGGCGGGGCGTGCCGGCCAGCGCGGCGGCGCTGCGGTCGGCCAGCGTGACTTGGTAGTCGGGCCGGCCGGCGCTCTGCGCATGGGCCAGCAGTTCGGCGACGACGGCACCGATCCTGCCGCCGCCGAGGACCAGGACGGAGGGCATGGCGGGCGCTCCAGGTTCGCGGGGACAGCGACAGTGTTGCCGGGGTGGCCTCCAAACGCAGCCGGCAAATCGACGATCTGTCGCTCGACTTCAGGCATTGCGACGATTTAGAGTCGGCGCAATGACGGATCTCGATGCGACCGACCGCGAACTCCTCAGCCTGCTGCGCGAGAACGCCCGCCGTTCCACCGCCGAGCTCGCGCGCGCGCTCGGCCTGTCACGCACCACGGTGCAGAGCCGCATCGAGCGGCTCGAACGCCGGCGCGTGATCGCCGGCTACACGGTCAAGGTCGACGATGCGCTCGAGGCGGCGCTGGTGCGCGCCCACATCATGATCACCGTGGCCCCGAAGCAGGCCGGCGCGATCGAGGCGGCGCTGCGCCGCATCGCCGCGGTGCGCAGCCTGTTCTCGGTCAGCGGCCCCTACGACCTGCTGGCGGTGGTGGCCGCGCCGTCGATCACCGAGCTCGACGCGCTGCTCGACCGCATCGGCGCCCTCGACGGCGTGGAGCGCACCACCTCGGCGATCGTGCTGTCCACCCGCATCGAGCGCTGAGCGCGCCGGCCCGGCGCGTGAACTCTGCGCGCAATTTCGCGCCGCCGGGGCCTACAGCGTGGGCGGGCGGATCCGATATCCGCGACAGGAACGCTTCGCCGCCAGGGCCGAGCCGAGCCGACCCGACGATGGCCGCACGAACGGCCCCCCGCGAGCCAGGAGACCCCCATGAGCCTGTTGAACAACTACCGCCTGACCACCCGCATCGCCTCCGGCTTCGTGCTGATGGCGGGCCTGCTGCTGCTGCTGGGCACGCTCAGCGCCTGGCTGCTGCGCAGCCAGGCCGACGCCGCGCAGGCGCTGCTCGCGGCCGCGGCCGATCCGGCGCTCGCCGCGCGGGCCGAGGCGCTGTGGCAGGACGCCCACCGTGCGGTGTGGGTCATCGGCAGCCTGGCGGGTGCCGCGGCGCTGCTGGGGCTGGGGCTCGGCTGGATGGTGCGCGAGGCGGTGCGCCAGCCGGTCGAACGGGTGGTCGCCGCGGTGACCCGCATCGCGCAGGGCGACCTCGCGACCAAGATCCACTCGGTCGGCCGCGACGAGATCGCGTGGCTCAACCACGAGCTCGACACGATGCGCAAGAAGCTCAACACCACGATCGCCGAGGTGCGCTCGGCCGCCGAGCAGGTGGCGCTCGCATCCAACGAGATCGCGCAGGGCAATACCGACCTGAGCAGCCGCACCGAGACCCAGGCCAGCGGCCTGCAGCAGACCGCCAGCTCGATGGAGCAGCTCACCTCGACGGTGCGTCAGAACGCCGACAACGCCCAGCAGGCCAACGCCCTGGTGACCGGCGCGAGCAGCATCGCCGGGCGCGGCGGCGAGGTGATGCAGCAGGTCGTCGCGACGATGACCGACATCAATGGCAGCGCCCAGAAGATCGCCGACATCATCGGCGTGATCGACGGCATTGCCTTCCAGACCAACATCCTGGCGCTGAACGCGGCGGTCGAGGCGGCGCGCGCGGGCGAGCAGGGCCGCGGCTTCGCGGTGGTGGCCTCCGAGGTGCGCAGCCTGGCGCAGCGCAGCGCCGGCGCGGCCAAGGAGATCAAGATGCTGATCGGCGACTCGGTCGAGAAGGTGGGCGCCGGCAGCACGCTGGTCGATCAGGCCGGCGCGACGATGGAGGAGATCCTGCACAGCGTGCGCCAGGTCACCCACATCATGGGCGAGATCAGCGTCGCCAGCCGCGAGCAGAGCTCGGGCATCGAGCAGGTCAACCGCTCGATCGAGCAGATGGACGGCATGACGCAGCAGAACGCCGCGCTGGTCGAGCAGGCCGCGGCCGCGGCCGCCTCGCTGCGCGAGCAGTCCAGGAAGCTGACCGAGACGGTGGCGGTGTTCAGGCTCACGGCGCCGGCGGCCTGAGCGTCCGTGCGGCGGACCTACTCGCTGCGCCGGGTGTCGAACTCGGAGACGAACTTGCAGCTCGTGCCCCGCACCGATCCCGTATTGCGACCGACCAGGCGGTCCCCGTCGATCGAGGCTTCGATCGTGCTGCTCCAGTAGCTGCCGTGGCTGTTGATGCCGCTGACCTTGCCGGTCAGCGTGCTGCCGGCGCGTTCGCCGGCGCCCGAGAACTCGCCGCCGTTGGCTGCCTTCCCCTTCAACGGGATCCCCTTGTCGGTCGGCGGCGCGAGGGCGATGGACCAGTCGCCGGAACTGACCCCGTCGTAGTTCCCGCAGGACGAGACGGTGACCTTCTCGGTGCCGCGGTAGGTCACGGTCGCCTCCTGGGCCACGGCGACGCTCGACACCAGGGTGAGGGCAAGGATCAGGGGCTGGATCATGGAGAACTCCTGGAGGGGCAGGGCCGGATGCTGGCGCACCACTCCTCCCGGAGTCATCCTGCATTCACAGGGGGCCGGGGCTAGGGCGTGGCCCGCACCCGCTGGCGCTGCGTGCCCAGCCCCGTGATGCCCAGCGTCACGACGTCGCCGGGCTGCAGGTAGACCTGCGGGCGCATGCCGAAGCCCACGCCGGGGGGCGTGCCGGTGGCGATCACGTCGCCGGGCAGCAGCGTCATGCAGCGGCTGACATAGGCGACCAGCTCGGCCACGCCGAAGATCATCGTGCGGGTGTTGCCGCGCTGGCGCTGCTCGCCGTTCACATCGAGCCACAGGTCCAGCGTCTGTGGGTCGCCCACCTCGTCGGGGGTCACGAGCCAGGGGCCGAGCGGCCCGAAGGTGTCGAAGCCCTTGCCCTTGTCCCAGGTGCCGCCGCGCTCGCCCTGCCATTCGCGCTCGCTGACGTCGTTGACGACGCAGTAGCCGGCCACGTGCTTGAGCGCATCGGTGGCGCTGACCGAGCGCGCGGTCTTGCCGATCACGACGCCGAGCTCGACCTCCCAGTCGGTCTTGACCGAGCCCCGGGGGATCACGATGTCGTCGCCCGGGCCGCTGATGCAGGTGGTCGCCTTCATGAACACGATCGGCTCGGTCGGCACCTTCATGCCCGACTCGGCCGCATGGTCGGCGTAGTTCAGCCCGATGCCGACCAGCTTGCTGATGCCGGTGAAGGGCACGCCCAGGCGCGGAGTGCCCTTGACCCTGGGCAGTGTCGCCGGGTCGAGGCGCGCGAGCTTCCTCAGCCCGGCCAGGCCCAGCGTCGGCAGGTGCAGGCCCTTGGCCTCGGCGCGGGCGGACAGGTCGCGCAGCACGCCGTCCTTGTCGATCAGGCCGGGGCGTTCACGCCCGGCGGACCCGTAGCGGACCAGTTTCATCGTCGTCGTCTCCTCGTTCGGGGGCGGTGGCGGAAGGATTCTGGGCAGGGTCGCTGCAGGCAAACCGCACGCCCGGGCACAATCGACCGCATGCTCTACAAGTTCAAGTCCAAGGCCTGCGGCGACGTGATCATGACCGCCGCGGTCGGCGACGCGATCATGCGCCAGCTCGGCCGCGAGCCGGCGCCGCAGGGGATCTTCACGCCCGAGCAGATGCCGGCGCTGCGCGCCGCGCTCGAGGCGGCGGTGCTGGCCGAGGAGCAGCGCCGCGCCGCGGCCGAGGCCGAGGCGCGTGCCGCCGGGCTCGAGCCGCCGCCGCGCGAGGGCATCACGCTGCGCCAGCGCGCCTGGCCGCTGGTGCAGATGCTCGAGCGTGCCGCGGCCGCCCGCGAGAACATCGTCTGGGGCGTCTGAGCCCCGCAGTCCAAGGAGAGAACCCGATGCAGCTCACCAGCAGCGGCTGGCCCAACGGCGGTCGCATCCCGGCGCGCTACGCAGCGGGCCGGCCCGACGCCGAGACCACCGTGACCTTCGCCGACGACCTGTCGCCGCCGCTCGAATGGAGCGGCGTGCCGGAGGGCACCAGGAGCTTCGTGCTGCTCGTGCGCGACCTGGACGTGCCCAGCCGCGCCGACGACGTCAACCAGCCCGACCGCGAGGTGCCCGGCACGCTGCCGCGCGTCGAGTTCTTCCACTGGGTGCTGGTCGACCTGCCGGCCACGCTCTGCGGCCTGGCCGAGGGCGAGGGCAGCGCCGGGTTCGTGCCGCGCGGCAAGCCCGGCCCCGCCGCGCCGCACGGCGCGCGCCACGGCCTGAACGACTACACCGGCTGGTTCGCGAGCGACCCCGCGATGCGCGGGGCCTACCACGGCTACGACGGCCCCTTCCCGCCCTTCAACGACACGCTGGTGCACCGCTACGTCTTCACGCTCTACGCGCTCGACGTCGAGCGCCTCGAGGTCGCCGGCAGCTTCACCGGCGCGCATGTCCGCGCGGCGATGGCCGGGCATGTGCTCGCCGAGGCGAGCTACCGCGGCAGCTACACCCTCAACGCGAGGCTGGTCTGATGGACAGCGCGACCCGAGTGCTGGCGGTCCGCCATGGCGAGACCGCGTGGAACGTCGAGACCCGCATCCAGGGGCAGCTCAACATCTGCCTCAACGACAAGGGCCGCTGGCAGGCCGAGCGCGTCGCGCAGGCCCTCGCCGAGGAGGAGCTGCACGCGGTCTACGCGAGCGACCTGGTGCGCGCCTACGACACGGCGGTCGTGATCGGCCGCGCCGCGGGCGGCCTGCGCGTGCAGCGCGAGTTCGGCCTGCGCGAGCGCTCCTTCGGCGTGTTCGAGGGCCGCACCTGGGCTGAGATCGAGCGCGACTTCCCCGACCACAGCGCGCGCTGGCGCGCCCGTGAGCCGGAGTACGGCCCGGACGGCGGCGAGACGCTCGCGCGCTTCTACAACCGCGTGGTCAGCAGCGCCGGCGAGATCGCGGCGCGCCACCCGGGGCAGACCATCGTGCTGGTCGCGCATGGCGGCGTGCTCGACTGCCTGTACCGCGCCGCGGCGCGCGTCGAGCTGCAGACCCCGCGCAGCTGGCAGCTCGGCAACGCGGCGGTCAACCGGCTGCTCTACACCGAGGAAGGCTTCACGCTGATCGGCTGGGGCGACACCTCGCACCTCGACGGCGCCGAGCACGACGAGTTCAGCGACGGCGGCGGCGCCGACCGCGTCGGCCACGCGGCCTGAGCCGGGCGCGCGGCCGGCACCGGCCGCGAAGCCCCGCGAGCGGCCCGTCCGCCCGCGCCGGCGGACAATGCCCCCATGAAGATCTCCTCCCTCCTCCTCGGCGCGGTGCTGGCCGCCGCGTCCGCACTGGCCCTGGCGCAGGACGCGATCCGCATCGAGCGCCCCTGGGCCCGCCCCACCGTCAGCGGCCAGCCCGCCGGGGGCGGCTTCCTCGTGCTGCACAACCGCGCCACCACCGCCGACCGGCTGCTCTCGGCCAGCACCCCGGCGGCCGAGCGCGTCGAGCTGCACAGCATGAAGATGGAAGGCGACGTGATGCGCATGCGCCAGGTCGACGCGATCGACCTGCCCGCCGGCGCCACCGTCAAGCTCGAGCCCGGCGGCCTGCACCTGATGTTCATGGGCCTGAAGGCGCCTCTGACTGCCGGCAGCCGCGTGCCGCTGACGCTGCGCTTCGAGAAGGCCGGCGAGGTCCGCGTCGACATCGCGGTCGAGTCGCCGACGGCGATGCCCGACCACGGCGACCACAAGCACTGAGCGGCCCGCGGCCGCCCGCGCACCTCAGTGCAGCGTGCGGCGGAGGTCCTCGAGCTCCGCGATGACGCCGTCGACCAGCGCCAGGAAGCGCTCGCGCGAGGCGTGCGGTCGGTCGATGATGATCTGCGCGGAGTGCTCGGCCAGCGCCGGCAGGTGCGCCGCGCGCGCCCAGCGGCGCACCTCCCAGTAGGTCAGCAGCGCGAGCCGGCCCAGGTCGCCGGTGCGGCGCGCGTGGACCAGGCTGCCGAGCAGGTCGTCGAGCTCCATGCTCAGCGGGGCGCGTGCGGCGGGCTTCGGGGCATCCATGATGGGTGCCAGCTTGGACGCCCTGGCTGATCCAGGCCTTACAACGCCGCCCCGCGCGGCGCCGCCGCGTGGCGGATGAGCGCCTTCAGCCCGCCGGCAGCCGCGCGGCCAGCGCGCGCGTCAACGCCTCGGCCGGCCACTCGCGGCAGCCGCTCGCGTTCTGCCCGGCCCACAGCGGCGAGAAGTCGCCGCGCCCCGCCGCCTCGGCCGCCGCGCGCAGCGGCGCGATCGCCGCCGTCGCCAGCGGGAAGGCCGGCGCCGCCGGGCTCAGCGGCCCGAGCTCACGCATCAGCCGGTTGACGATGCCGCGCGCCGGCCGGCCGGTGAACAGGTTCGTCAGCGCGGTGACGCGTGCGGCCTCGCTGCGCAGCGCCGCGCGGTGCACCGCGCTCGTCGTCGCCTCCGGGCACAGCAGGTAGGCGGTGCCGACCTGCACGCCGGCCGCGCCCAGCGCCAGCGCGGCGGCCACGCCCTCGGCATCGGCGATGCCGCCGGCCGCGACCACCGGCACCCGCACCGCCTTCACCACCTGCGGCAGCAGCGCGAACAGCCCCATCTGCGCCTCCAGCGCGTCGGACAGGAAATGCCCGCGGTGGCCGCCGGCCTCCAGGCCCTGGGCGATCACCGCGTCGACCCCCTGGGCCTCGAGCCAGCGCGCCTCCTCGACCGTGGTGGCCGAGGCCAGCAGCTTCGCGCCCCAGCCGCGCAGCGGGGCCAGCAGTGCCGGCGCCGGCAGCCCGAAATGGAAGCTGACCACCGGCGGGCGGAACTCGGCCAGCAGCGCGGCGGCGGCCGCGTCGAAGGCGCGCCGGCCGGCGCCGGGCGGGATGGCCGCGCCGTCGATGCCGAACTCGGCGTGGTACGGGGCCAGCGCGGCGCGCCAGCCGGCCTCGCGCGCCGTGTCCGGCGGCGGCGTCGTGTGGCAGAAGAAGTTGACGTTGTAGGGCGCGCCGCCCGTCTGCGCCGTCAGCGCGGCGAGCTCGGTGCGCATCGCCTCGGGCGTGAGCATCGCGCAGGGCAGCGAGCCCAGCGCGCCGGCGCGGCACACCGCGGCGGCGAGGCGGTGGTCCTGCACGCCGGCCATCGGCGCCTGGATGATCGGCAGCGCGGTGCCGAGCAGCGCCTGCAGCGGGGTCGTCATCGGGAACTCCGGGCCGGGGGCCGGTGCGCGGCCGCTAGCGCAGCAGCACGAAGGCCAGCGGCGGCAGCAGCACCGCGGCGACGCCCGCGAGGCGCCGGGCCTGCGCCGCCGCCGGCAGCAGCGCCAGCACGCCGATGGCCGCCTGCACGAAGCAGATCGCCGCCATCGCCAGCGCAGGCGCCCCGTCGACGCGCGTGGTCTGGTTCGTGTAGCGGTGCGGCGCATGCTCGAAGCCGCCCGACAGCAGGATCAGCCAGCCCCCGACGAGGCCGAGGGCGCCCAGCGCGGCAATCGCGAGCCGGGCGGCGCCGGACTGCGGAGGCGGGGAAGGTGTCGTCATGCTCAGGCTCGAAACCCCGGGCGCGAGCCGGGGGTGGTGGCAGGCCGCGGACGATACCGCGTGCGGCCCCTGGGGGCCACCACACGGCGGGTCCGCAGGGCGAGGTGCCGCACGAGCCGCCTCACGCCGGCGTGGCCAGCTTGAGCCCGACGATGCCGGCGACGATCAGGCCCAGGCTGAGCAGGCGCCCGGCGTTGGCCGGCTCGCCGAACAGCGCGATGCCCAGCAGCGCCGTGCCGACCGCGCCCACGCCGACCCAGACGGCATAGGCCGTGCCCACCGGCAGCGACTTCATGGCGATGCCCAGGAGCACGACGCTGCCCACCATCGCGGCCAGCGTGAACGCGCTGGGCCACAGCCGGGTGAAGCCGTCGGTGTACTTCAGGCCGATGGCCCAGCCCACCTCCAGCAGCCCCGCCACCAGCAACAAGAACCACGCCACGACCCTGCTCCCGAAGACCCGGTGCGGCGATTGTCCCCGCGAGCGCGCCACGGCCCCGGTGGCGCGGCACAAGCACCCGGGCGGGACGGTGGGGTGCGCGGCGCTACAGCCCCGCGAAGGCGACGAACCGGGCCCCGAACCGCAGCCGGTCCTGGGCGAGCAGCTCGCGCGCCAGCGGGTGCTTCAGCTGCGCCTCCAGGTAGGACCGCCAGGTGTCCCGGTCCTCCACCACGATGTGCTGCGACTCGGTGGCGTAGAACAGCTCCTCATAGAAATTGAGGCGGAAGAACACGTACGAGCGGACCCGCGCCGCGAGCTGCAGGCCCGACAGGGCCGCCGGCGACGCGCCGGCCGACACGCCCGAGAGCTGCGCGAAGTACGAACCGGTGAAGTTGGCGGGGTTCAGGTACTCGTAGGCGACATCGCCGTACTGCACGCCCAGCTTGTTGAGTTCGTACAGCCGGTCTCGGTACTTCGCCGAGAGGGTCTTGTAGTTGTTCCAGCGGGTCAGGAAGTACGTTCCCCCGGCGATCGCGGCGGCGATGAGCGTGAACGCTCCGGCGGCGAGGAACTGCGAGGCGATCTCGGACATGGGCGCTTGCTCCGGTTGATCGAAAAGTGCTCCGCGAGGCCGGCGTGCGGGTCAGGCCTCGCTGCGGGGAATGATCGCCAGCAGATCGGTCACGCCGACATCGACGCCCGACTGGCACAGCAGCGTGGACACCTGGCCGCGATGATGGGTCTGGTGGTTGAAGAAGTGCTGGAGCAGGGCGGCGAAGCTCCTGCTGGCGGCGACCCCGGCCATGTTGCGGTAGGCGATGTCGGCGGCCAGCTGCCCGGGCGTCAGCTCCGCCACCCAGCGCTCGATGAGCGCATCGAGCGCCTGCCGGTAGGCGCGCAGCCCCTGCAGGTCCGGTGCGAGAGGCTGGGACAGCGAGGACGGCTGCGGAAACCCGGCCAGGGCGCCGAGGCTGGCGAATGACAGCTCATGCTGCGCGAAGCGGTGCAGCCAGATCGTGTCGGCGACGGCGATGTGGTTCAGCGTGCCCAGGATGGAGCCGAAGAAGGCGCCCTTGTCCGCCGCGAGCGCCTCGGCGCCCAGCGTCCCGGCCGCCGCGTACAGGCGCTCGTTCATCCAGCGGTTGTATGCCGCCATCAGCGCGGCGATCTGCGGGGTCATGGCGCGGCCTCGGGAATGAAAGGGTCGGCCCCGTTTCGAGCTGGCCGCGGCGATGCGGGGGCGGCTATGAAGTGCTTCGAGGGGGAGGGGGCAGCGACGTTTTTCAAGCAGCCCAACGTTTGACATGAGCGGCTGGCATCAGGCGGCGAAGCCGGCTGTTGACTGTCCGCTCGATGGAAGAGTTAGACCACACGAATCACTCCTTCAGGCCGTCATGGTCCATAGACATCCGATAAGCGAACTCGCGACCTCGCGCGGGAAGGTGAGAGGTGCGTGCACGCTCGGCCGCCAGGAAGAAGATCATCCACGACGTCGCTTCCGCAAACTGATGGCGAATCGTGGGAGTTCCGATACGTGCAGCCCATTTCGGGCTTCGCTCGTACAGACCGTGCGACTTTGTCAGCGCCAACACCCGATCGCGCAGCGACGGGTCTTCAAACGTACACCCCGAAGGGCGATGCGCTACATCGTTTCGAATTTTGCGGACAAGGTGAAGATCTCGACATAACTGCTCACTCACCCGGCCAGCACGGTAAGCGATATCGATCTTTGCGCTGAACGAGCTGAGTGGTGCGTTAGCTCCGTCGAACAGCGTGTCTGGCGTGGACGCGCCTGGAACAAAGTAGGCATCGAGTAGGCGCCGCAGCTCCTCTTCGATCATTGCCGACGCCACGAGAATGGCGCCACGATCTGATTCGGCCTCAAGCTCACGCTGGAGCTTGAGAACCGCTTCGAAGTCCGGGCCGTACTCCGGGATTTTGTTCATGGGGTCTAACGTTCGAGCTAACCGGCCCGCGGAGGCAGGCAGCGTAAGGCCGGGCTGAGAAAATGCATGGTGTGCCTCAGCTCGGCCTTACGCTGCCTGCCGTAGCGGGTCCGGTTGAGCGAGGGGTTAGGCATCACCCGCTAGCCTTAGCCGCGCCTTTCGCTTGTGCAGCGGCGACAATCTTCTGCATGTGGATGTTGCGTTCGTGGCGTCTTACATACCACTCCTCGAGAAGCACTTCGATTAGCTCGATCAGCATCGCCGCTTCCTCTGGATCAACCTCGACAATGAGGCTGATGTCTCGCTCCATGTGCGCGCCGATGTTGCCGATCTTCCGCACTGCATCGATGGCGCCCCAAGTGGTGCCATCAATGGTGCCTTCCAAGGCCGCAATCTCGTCCACCAAACGCGCCTTACTTATGCCCCAGAAGTCTCGAATCATTCCCTGCAAGCATCGCCGAGAAAGTGTTGCCGAAGCCTTGGGGCTCAGGTCGCGAATCAAGCAGGCTTCGTTGTAGTCGCTCAGTATGGGTGCAGGAATGTAGTCCGGAAACGGCTTGGCGCGTGATTGAGGCTTTAGATTCCAAGTTTGAAGCGCAGCGCCGGTTAGCCTTAGATTCGGGTTGTATTCAGCACGAAAGAGTGACGCGGTAATCGTGAATTCGCGGCACTCATGGTTAGGGCATATCGTGACCCAGGTGCGAAGCCCTAGTTGGCCCAGCTTATTGTTCTTCTCGAATGCGTGCGTGTCGACGCTTACGTTTTCACCGGTGACCGTGGCGACACGGTTGCAGTAGGGGCAAGTCCATGAGGTGCTGTTGTTGGCCATGGTGGGTGAGTGTGATGCCTAACGTTTGAGCTGAGGCGCGAGCGCCGGGATGGCGCTTGGCCCGCGAGGCCGATGATAAGAACCACGGCTTCGCGGGCCAAGTGCCATGCCGGTGCGAGTCGGCTCCAGCGAAGGGTTAGGGCGCTCTACGCCGCGCGTTTCGGCCACTCCTTGTACTTCGCTGGGAACAGGTTTACGTCGTCCCGACGCAGCATCTCGAAAACAGTGGCGTGCCTTGGGTCCTCGGATCCGGCATTCCGTCGCTTGAACTGCTGGAGCCAGACATACACATCGGCCAGCTGAAGGAACCTGCTCAGATGAGACTGCGTGAAGTGCACGGAGTCGACAAGGTTCTTGATCTCTCGGCCGAACGCGAAGTCTGTACCCCGTGCCTTGTAGCCTGACAGCGAGCTAGCGTAGCGAGCTGCGTGCCTGTCGCTTTCGCGGTCCCCGATCAGCATTCCCAACGAGCTTTGAGCACGAACCCAGTCGTTAGCTCGTTCGCACAAGAACATGAAGGCGATCTCGTCTGGCACTTGTCCTGAGTGCAGCAAGTCACAGTTGATCTTGATGTCGATCAGATGGACATCCTCCCTAGAAAGAATGTCCACGAACTTTGCAAGCAGTTCTATACGTTTGCCGAAGTCGCTCCAGGTGCTGAAGTTCTTCTTGCGGTGATAGATCTCCGCTGCGTGGAACTCGGTGGCAGACGATAGATCGCTGGTGCCGAACGCGTCTATCGCGAGCTGTTGTAGCAACCCCTCGACTTCTACGAGCGACGAATCATCCAGCGCCACTGCGCCGAGGTGATACACGGGGTAGCTTGGGTCGTTCTTTGACTCGTCGAAGAAAATCAGCTTCATGCGAACGTGACTGAGCGCCCTAACGTGATCGACTTAAGCGGAGCGGCCGAAGGCCGGTTCGCTTGAAGGAGGGGTTCGGCTTGCGTCGACGCGGCGCATGAGTCAATTGCTTCGATGAGCGCCAAGTCGGTCGACGACCAGAATGTTCTGCATCGGCTCACGCTGCGCTGAGTGCATGTCCGCTCAAGCAAGCTTGTGCGGCGTGCTCGCAGCGCAGCGCAAGCTAGCAGACTTTTCGCGGTTCATAAACCACCCCGAAGCTCGCTATGAATGCAGATTTGTCTCGGCAGAGTGTCGATGTGAGCTGAACGTCAAATAGGCCAACCGC
>DATMJX010000072.1:0-8588 GCA_035553715.1 Methylibium sp. | reverse complement strand
CTCCCCCCCCGCCCCGGCCGGCACACCGCCTGGTGGCCGCCGTGCTGGCGCTGCTGGCCACGCTGGCGGGCACGCCGGCGCCGGCGGCACCGGCCGGCGCCCACCAGACCCTCCTGGAGGCCCGCGACGCGCTGCGCCGTCGCGACACGCCGCGCCTCGCGACGCTGCGCGACGCGGCGCTGGCGGCCGGGCACCCACTGGCCATGTGGGTCGACTACTGGGCGCTGAACGCGCGCCTCGACGGGGCGACGCAGGAGGAGCTCGACGCCTTCTACCGCCGCTGGCCCGGCAGCTATGTCGAGGACCGCCTGCGCAACGACTGGCTGCTCGTGCTGGGCCAGCGGCGCGACTGGGCCCGTTTCCGGACCGAATACCCGCGTTTCCAGATGAACGACGACCGCGAGGTCGCCTGCCACGCGCTGCTGGTGCGCCACCTCGACGGCGAGGAGCTCGGCAGCGCCGGGCGGGATGCCTGGCTGGCGCAGCGCGACGCCGACGAGGGCTGCGCCCAGCTCGCCGCCACGCTGTACGCGGCGCGCCGGCTCGGCGACGACGAGGTCTGGCGCAAGGCCCGCGTCGCGGTCGAGGCCAACCGCCCGCGCGCGGCGCGCCAGGCGGCCGCGCTGCTCGGCGAGGAGGCCGCCGCCGCGGTCGGCGAGCTCAGCGACAACCCGGCGCGCTACCTGGCGCGCAAGGCCAGCGCACGCGACGCGGTGGCGCGCGAGCTGGCGGCGCTGGCGCTGATCCGCCTGGCCGCCGGCGACCCGGCGGCCGCCGCGCAGCAGATGGAGCAGCGCTGGGACGCACAGTTGCCACCCGCCACCGCCGCGTGGGTCTGGGCCAGCATCGGCAAGCAGGCGGCCCAGAAGCTCAGCGACGATGCCAGCGAGCATTTCCAGCGCGCCGCGATGCCGCGCCGCGCTGCCGGCGCCAGCGCCGTGGTGGTCGAGCTGCCGGACGACACGCTGGCCTGGAAGCTGCGCGCCGCGCTGCGCGCGAACCGTGGCCAGGGGCGCTGGCAGCAGGTGATCCAGGCCGTCAACGCGATGAGCGCGGCCGAACAGCGCGAACCCGCGTGGGTCTACTGGAAGGCGCGCGCACTGCTGGGGCTCGCGCCCGACAGCCAGGACGGCGCCGGCCTGGCCGAGCAGGCCCACGCGCTGCTCGCCTCGATCGCCAGCCCGCTGCACTTCTACGGCAAGCTCGCTGCCGAGGACCTCGGCGAGCCGCTGCGCCTGCCGCCGGCGCCGGCACCGCTGACGCCGGAAGAGCGTGCCGCCGCGGCTGGCCACCCGGGGCTGCAGCGTGCGCTGCTGCTGATCGAGATCGGCCTGCGCAACGAGGGCGTGCGGGAATGGAACTTCTCGCTGCGCGGCATGGGCGACCGCGAGCTGCTCGCCGCCGCCCAGCTGGCCTGCGAGCGCGAGATCTGGGACCGCTGCATCAACACCAGCGAGCGCACCCAGGTCGAGGTCGACATGGCGCAGCGCTTCCCGACCCCGTTCCGCCAGGCCGTGCTGGCACGCGCCCGCGAGGCCGGGGTCGACCCGGCCTATGTCTACGGGCTGATCCGGCAGGAGTCGCGCTTCATCGCCGACGCACGCTCGGGCGTCGGCGCCTCGGGGCTGATGCAGCTGATGCCGGCCACCGCCCGCTGGACTGCGCGCAAGCTCGGCCTGCCCGAGCACCATCACAGCCGCATCACCGACCGCGACACCAACCTGCAGCTCGGCACCGGTTACCTGCGGCTGGTGCTCGACAGCTTCGAGGGCTCGCAGGCGCTCGCGGCGGCGGGCTACAACGCCGGGCCGGGGCGCCCCCGCAAGTGGCGCGAGGGCCCGGTGCTCGATGCGGCCGCCTGGGCCGAGAACGTGCCTTTTGCCGAGACCCGCGACTACGTCAAGAAGGTGCTGTCGAACGCCACCAACTACGCGGCGCTGCTGAGCGGCGAGCCGCAGTCACTGCGGGCCCGGCTCGGCGCTCTGATCGGCCCGAGTTCGACGCCGCCCAGCGCGGACGACAAGGCGCTGCCATGAGCACACCTTGCCGCCGCCCGCATGGTCCGAGGGGAACCCCATGAACATCCTGATCCTGGGCGGCACCGGCTTCGTCGGCAGCGCGCTGGTCGAGCGGCTCGTCCGGCGCCACGGCGGCGCCGGCGGCCGCATCGTCGTGCCGAGCCGACGGCCGCAGCGCGCCGCCGCGCTGCGCACCCTGCCCACCGTCGAGGTGGTCGGTGCCGACGTGCACGACGAGGTCCAGCTGCTGCGGCTGGTGGCGCACTGCGACGTGGTGATCAACCTGGTCGCGATCCTGCACGGCAGTGCGGCCGCGTTCGAGCGCGTGCACGTCGCGCTGCCGGCCTCGCTGGCACGCGCCTGCGCCGGCACCGGCGTGCGGCGGGTGCTGCACGTCAGCGCGCTCGGCGTCGCGCCCGATGCGCCCTCGCGCTACCTGCGCAGCAAGGCCGCTGGCGAGGCGCTGCTGCGCGCGGCCGACCTGGACCTGACGGTCCTGCGGCCCTCGGTGATCTTCGGCGCGCGGGACCGCTTCCTCAACCTGTTCGCGCGGCTGCAGGCCTTCGCGCCGCTGGTGCCGCTGGCCGGCGCGACCTCGACCTACCAGCCGGTCTGGGTCGAGGACGTGGCCGAGGCGCTGGCTCGCAGCCTCGAGGACCCGGCCACCATCGGCCAGACCTACGAGTGCGCGGGGCCGCGCTGCTACACGCTGGCCGAGCTGGTGCGGCTGGCCGGGCGCTGGTCCGGCCATCCACGCCCGGTGCTGCCGGTGCCCGCGGTGATCGGCCGGTTGCAGGCCGCGCTGATGGCGCTCGCGCCCGGCGAGCCGCTGCTGTCCTGCGACAACCTCGACTCGATGAAGGTGCCCAACGTCGCGAGCGGCACGCTGCCGGGGTTGCAGGCCCTGGGCATCGCACCGGCCGCACTCGAGGCGGTGGCCCCCGCCTACCTCGGCCCCTCGCGCGCCGAGGTCCGGCTCGAAGCCTGGCGCGCGCTCGCTCGCCGGCGCTGAGCCCGCGGCGCGCCAGCACGCCCCCGCGGTCGGGCGCAGCGGCGGGCCGCTCCTACACTGCGGCGCATGGAGCTCTATGAAGTCGGCGGTGCGGTGCGCGACGCGCTGCTCGGACGGCCGGTCAGCGATCGCGACTGGGTCGCGGTCGGCGCCACGCCCGAGCAGTTGGTCGCCGCCGGCTACCTGCCGGTGGGACGCGACTTCCCGGTCTTCCTGCACCCCGAGACACGCGAGGAGGTGGCGCTGGCGCGGACCGAACGCAAGACCGCCCCGGGTTACCACGGCTTCGTGTTCCACGCCGCGCCCGAGGTGACGCTCGAGCAGGATCTGGCGCGTCGCGACCTGACCATCAACGCGATGGCCCGCGATGGCGCCGGCCACGTGATCGACCCCTACGGCGGGCGACGCGATCTCGCAGCGCGCGTGCTGCGCCATGTCTCGCCCGCCTTCGCGGAGGATCCGGTGCGCATCCTGCGGCTGGCGCGCTTCGCGGCCCGCTTCGCGGACTTCACGATCGCGCCCGAGACCGAGGCGTTGATGCGCGCGATGGTCGCGGCCGGGGAGGTCGATGCGCTGGTGCCCGAACGCGTCTGGCAGGAGCTCGCGCGCGGACTGATGGAGCACCGCCCCTCGCGGATGATCGAAGTGCTGCGGGGCTGCGGTGCCCTGGTGCGGCTGCTGCCCGAGCTCGAGCGCCTGTGGGGCGTGCCGCAAAGTGCCGAGCACCACCCGGAGATCGACACCGGCGCACACCTGCTGCTGGTGCTGGACATGGCCGCGCGGCTGGAGGCGCCGCTGGCAGTGCGCTACGCCTGTCTCGGCCACGACCTCGGCAAGGGCACGACGCCGCGCGAGCAGTGGCCGCGCCACCTCGGGCACGAGGCGCGCAGCGCAACGCTGCTGCGCGCCGTCGGCGATCGCCTGCGCGTGCCGAACGATTGCCGCGAGCTCGCCGACGCGGTCGCACGCGAGCATGGTCACCTGCACCAAAGCGGCGGGTTCGGCGCGGCCGCGCTGCTGCGGCTGCTCGAGCGCTGCGATGCCTTCCGCAAACCGGCGCGTTTCGAGCAGGTGCTGCTGGCCTGCGAGTGCGACGCCCGTGGCCGTGCCGGCCATGCGGAGCGCCCCTACGCGCCGGCACCCCGCTTGCGCGCCGCGCTCGCGGCGGCACAGGCGGTCGACACCGCGGGGGTCGCGGCGGCCGCCGCCGCGCGCGGCGCGCAAGGCGCTGCGCTCGGCGCGGCGATCCACGCCGAGCGCACGGTGGCCATCGCGGCGGCGCTCGCGCTGCAGGCCGATCCACCGCCCTGTTGAGGTCGCCGCGGCCCTCGGCCCGGCGGATCACGGCGCCCACCGTCGCTATTGATGCACTACCCGCCACACCTCGGACGATGAAAAAATCCTGCCGGCGTGCACCATGCGGACCCAGCGGCTGGCTGCGTCGCCATCCAGATCGACGGCCCGGATGCCGTCTGCCCTGCCTGACCGGAACTCACGAAGATCGCAAGCCCGCGCGCAGCCTCAGCTTGCGGGTCATTCACTCACGGTGAGTCAGGCTCGGAACAGCGTCAGACTGCTCAGGTTGTCGCCACATCGCGATACCGCGCAATCGGATGCCCAGCTCGCGCACAGAACACCGGGACCGACCTGCCGTTCCCATCATCACAGGCCGCACCGGCCGCGTCCCTCGGCGCCCCATGCGCAACAAGTACAGGAGCTCACATGGCTAAAGTCATTCACACCATGATCCGCGTCTTCGATCTGGAACGGTCGATGAAGTTTTACGCGTCCGTTCTCGACATGAGCGAGGCGCACCGACTCGACTTCCCCGAGTTCACCCTCGTCTACCTGCGCAATGCAGAAAACGACTTCGAGATCGAGCTGACGCTCAACAAGGGCCGCACGGAAGAGTACACGCACGGCACGGGCTACGGGCATGTGGCGGTGGTCGTGCCGAACGTCGCGGCGAAGCGCGAGCAGGTCGAGGCCCTGGGCTATGCCCCGACCCCGGTGAAGGAGTTCTTCCGCGGCGACGAGCTGCTGGCGCGCTTCTTCTTCGTGCAGGACCCGGACGGCTACAAGATCGAAGTCCTCGAGCGTCACGGCCATTACCGCTGAACCCGCCCGGGTTTCCTTTCATGCCGCGGGGTGGCGTCGGGGCGGTCGAACCGTCCCAGCCCCCCGGGCATAGACTGTCGAGCCCTCGGCCCGTCCGCCGATCACCTCTTGCTGGGAGTTTCAAGTGCGCGCCCTCGTTTCGATCAAAGCCTTCGCCGACAACTACATCTGGCTGATGCGCATTGACGGTCGCGCCTGGGTCGTCGATCCGGGTGAAGCCGCGGGCGTGATCGCCTACCTGGACGAGCACGCGCTGCAGCTCGAGGGCATCCTGCTGACCCACCACCACGACGACCACACAGGCGGCGTGAAGGCGCTGCGCGAGCGCTGGCAGGCCGCCAAGGTCTACGGGCCAGCGCGGGAGCGCCTGCCCGACAACGTGACGCGACTCCAGCACGGCGAGACGGTCGATGTGGCGGGCATGAGCTTCCAGGTCATCGATGTGCCGGGCCACACCGCCGGACACATCGCCTATTTCACGGCGGACTTCGCGGGGCGCCCCCTGCTGTTCTGCGGCGACACGCTGTTCTCCGGCGGGTGTGGCCGACTGTTCGAAGGCACGGCGGCGCAGATGCTCACCTCCCTGGACCGCCTGGCCGTGCTGCCCGGCGACACCGTCGTGTGTTGCGCCCATGAGTACACGCTGAGCAACCTCCGTTTCGCCAGCGCGGTGGAGCCCGAGAACAGCGACCTGGCGGCCTATGTCGAGCGCTGCACCGAGCTGCGCCAACGGGGCGAGGCCACGGTGCCGAGCTCGATCGCGCAGGAGCTCAAGATCAACCCCTTCCTGCGCTCCCGCTCACCTTCCGTGCGGCGCGCCGTTCAGCAGGCCGGCGCCGTTGCCGCAGAGGCGGATGACGTCGCGTTCTTCGCCGCGCTGCGGGGCTGGAAAGACCGCTTCTAAGGTCGACACGAGGAACGCTGGCGCGTGCAGCACACGCGCCGCGGCGTCCTTCGATCTGCAGGGGCCAGGGGGCGAGTGCCTTGTCGAGGCCGCCTTGTTTCGCTGTAGCCGTCAGCACGGCGCAGCCCGTGACGACCAGGCCACCGGGGACTCTGTCCACAGTCGATTCGCAGGTCACCCCAGCGGGCACCTGAGACATCGAGCGGACTCGGCACGCGCCTGAGGGCGCATCGCGCTCTGCGCGGGGCCGGCTTCGATCGAGGCGCTTGCCTGTGCTGTCGAGGGAAGACTGTCCAGTCGATGCGGCACATCACGGCGCGCCGCCACGCTGTGGTGCGCGACCTGTGCGCGGCCGGAGCCGGCAGTCGGAGCCTGGATAAAGAAGCGCGGCGTGGCCCGATACTGCACGAGACCACGCCGCGAAAGATCAGCCCGTTGATTGGCTGACAGAGGAGCTGGTTCGACGCCAGCACAGACTTGCTGCACACGGAGTGCCGGTCCGCTGGCGCTGTAGCCGCCGTCCACGAGCTCTTGGGCTCTGCAGATCGGTCCGCTTTGGTGTCGACTCGCTCGACACTTGAAAACACCTGGCTCTTTTCGAACAAGCCCCGCCGCTTGCGCGGCGGGGCTCTCTAAAAGACGCCTGGCAACCGCCAGCGCGAGCCGGCAGTCACCATGTCGCTTTGGCTCAGTTGCCCGTGCCGGTCGCGACTTCTTCCAGAACGTTCAGGGCCACGTCGGTCTCCTTCACGCCCTTCGGGTTCGACTTCATGTTCGACGACCAGTTGGTGGCGTGGCCACGCTTGACGTCGATGATGTGGCCGATGACAGGCATGACCGCCTTGTAGCCGTCGTCGCCGATGTCAGGACGGTTTTGGAAGATGAACATCTTCCAGAATTCGCCCTTGCGGTCGAGCGCGAAGCCCAGGTACGGACGCGGGAAGTCCACTTCCATGTACACGGTCTTCTTGCTGTACGGGTGCTCCGGCGGGCAAACGCCTTCGACCACATAGACCTCACGCGGCTCCCATCCGATGTCCGGCGCCGGGTTGAAGTGCGGCGGGATGTTGATGCCGATGCGCGGGAAGCGCTTGGCCGGATCGCTGAAGGGCTGCTTGACGTCCACGCTCATTTCCGGGCTGTGGGCGATCGCGAGGACCCAGCGCTTCTCGATCAGCTTGTTCGAGAGGTACTTGGTCGGAGCGGCGTCCCAGATGTCCCAGTCGTCGTACAGCTGGTCGGTACCACCGATCGGGTCCATCCACGCGCCACCCGACAGGCGGCGCACGCGGCGCACCGACTTCAGGTAGGCGAAGGAGTCGTCAGGCTTCTTCGAGTCCGGCTGGTTGTAGCGGACCGAGAACAGGCCCAGACCGCGGATGTCCTGCGGGTAGGTCGCGACGAAGTAGGTCTTCTGGGCGATGGTGCCGTCACCGACGGTGATCGGACCGCCGTCCAGACGGCCTTCCATGTAGTAGCGACGCGACTGGAAGGCCTGCACGCGCTCGTAGCCCTTCTTGGCATCCAGGAAGGCCCAGGCGATGTCGCGCAGGTCCATCGTGGCGCCGTAGGTGGCCGCACGGAGGTTCCAGATGATCTTGTCACCCGCGTGCGGGTCGTCCATCTTGATGGTCTCAGGCGGGAACAGCATGCCCGCCTGCCAGCCCGACACGGTGCGATCGGCCGGGTTGAACTTGACGGTGTTGATGTTCTTCTTGGACCACTCGACGTACTTCGGGTCCATCTCGATCTTCTTCGAGTTGGCGAGCTTGATGGTCAAGTTGTAGTTCTTGATCATCCACTCGAGCTTCTCAGGGACCATGCTGGCGATGGTCTTCTTCTCGAAGGTGTCGTTCTTGACGCTCTCGTAGTTGTCCTTGTTGATGACGAAGCCTGCCTCAAGCTCCTTCGCCATCACCGGGTTGGCAGCGATCGCAGCCGCGATCGCCACGGCGCCGAACAGGCCGCTGCGCATCTTGGTGGAATTCATTGTGAACACTCCTTTGATCAAAATTGCCGGGTCAAACGGAACACCAGCTGACTGGCATTGCTGAAGTAACCGAACAGTTGCGCCTTCTGGCCGCTGAACTGCTGCTTATTGCTCCTACCGCCATCCCAGAAGATGTCGGCCTCCACCTTCGCCACCCACTTGTCATCCAGGGTCAGCGCCACGCTCGGGATCGCGAAGCCGCCACCGTTGGTCAGATCGAAGCCCACCGCGAAGCCGGGGTTGATCTCGTCGTTGCTGTAGTTCAGCACCGTGAACGCCGTCAGGATGGTGTTGTTCTCACGCAGCCGCGATCCGTAGGCGAACAGACGGACCAGGTCCTCGTTCTTGTCGTAGCTCAGTACCGTCGTGTTGAACAGCTGAACCGACGAGAACGACGGACGGCTCGTGCCCAGGATGTTCTCGAACTTCAGGTTCTTGTCCAGGCGCAGCATCGTGGTCAGCGTGTCCTTCAGCTTGATGCCTGCCAGACCGATACCGGTGCCGCTGGGACCCGGGTCAAAAAACCCGCCGGTGCCGTAGTTGTAC
>DATMJX010000071.1:0-5492 GCA_035553715.1 Methylibium sp. | reverse complement strand
GCTGAAACGGGTCTGCCGGGTCGCGGTCTGGCGCCAGCCGTCGTCGGCGACCAGGAATTTGTGCTCGATTTCAATGCCCATCGTTCGCTCCGGCGCGGGCCGCGGCCTCGCGCAGCTTGTCCTTCTTGCTCTTGCGCGTCGTGCTCTTGATGCCGCCGGTGGCCTGGGCCTCGCTGGCCACGGCCTGGGGCTCGAAGCCGGGCGGGGGCCGCAGGGGTGGCCGTCAGCTTCATCTGCGCGGACAGCGCCGAGAACGCCGAATCGCATTTCCGCCTCATCGAGAAGCGCCAGGGCCAGCGCGTGCCGCGCGAGCGCATCGCCGGGTTCGAACCGAGCGCGGCCGCCGTGCCGGCGTCACCGCCGGGCGGCGGCGTCAAGGGCAAGCGCAAGAGCAAGAAGGACAAGTTGCGCGAGGCGGCCGCAGCTTCCGCCTCGCGCGGCGGCTGAGGGCGGCGCGCCGCCCGCGACCGCGCGCGGGGCCGTCCCTCAGGAGCGGGTGCGGCGCGCGAGGCCGGCCAGCCACTGGCGCAGCACGGTCCACAGCAGCGCCAGCGCGTTGAGCTCGCGGACCGGCAGCGCGGCGCGCGGCGCCTCGGCGGGCGGCAGGGCGGCCGTTGCGTCGACCGCGGGCGCCGCGCTGCCGGGGGCCGGCTCGGCGGGGGACGCGGCGTCGGCCAGCGCCGCCGCGGCGTGGCGGAAGTTGTCGGCGAACTGCGCCAGCATCGCGTCGGACACCGGCACCAGCAGGCGGCTGCCGAACTGCGCGAGCTTGCCGCTGACGGTGATGACGGCCTGCCCCACCAGCACGGCGCTGTCGGCACCGTCACCCGGCTCGATGCGGGCGGTCAGCGTCATCGAGGCGGACGAGCCGGCCTTGTCCGCCCCCTTGCCGCGCATCTGCAGGCGGCGCGCGTCGGGGTCGAGCTCGAGCACCTCGATCTCGCCGCTGAAGTGCAGGACGGCCGGGCCGACCTTGCTCTTGACCAGGCCCTTGTAGCGCGCGTCATCGAGCTGCTCGACGATCTGCGCGCCGGGCATGCAGGCCGCCGTGCTGCGGATGTCCGCGAGCACCGCCCAGGCCCGCGCCGCGCTGACGGGCACCGGGTACTGCTTGTCCAGTTTGACTTCCATGGTGAAGGCTCGAATGAAGTTTGCGTCGGCCGCGGCAGCGGCCGACCGGGGCGCTGCGCCGCGGCCTCAGCGCCCCGCGTTGACCAGCAGCACGCCGACGACCACCAGCGCGGCGCCCGCGATCTGCATCGGCCCGACCGAGCGGGCCGCGAGCGCGCCCAGGCCGAGGCGGTCGATGCCGAGCGAGACGAACAGCTGCCCGGCGATCACCAGCGACAGCAGCGCCGTCAGGCCCAGGCGCGGCGCAAGGAAGGTCATGCCGAACAGGAAGCACGCGCCGATCGGGCCGCCGAGCAGCTGCCAGCCGGGCTGCTGCGCCAGCCGCGCCAGCGGCGCGACGCCGCCGGGCTGCAGCAGCGACGCCACCGCCAGCACCAGGGTGCCACCGATGAAGGAGACCAGCGTCGCGAGCGTGGCCGTGCTGCCCAGGCCGCTGCGCAGGCTCGCGTTGGCCACCGTCTGCAGCGGCAGCAGCGCGCCCATCGCCAGCGCCATCAGCAGCCAGGGCAGCTCACGCATGACCGGCCTCGCGGCGCAGCTCGATCATCACCGCCGGGGTGCCGCGCAGGAAGACGTCGACCTTGCGGCGCACCAGCGCGTCGACGTCCTTCGGGATCTTCAGCCCGTAGATCCATTTGCGCACGCCGAGGTAGAAGATGCTCGCGTGCAGCCCCCAGACGAGTTCGACCTGCGTCTCCAGCTCGGCCGGCGTGGCCGGCGCCGGGATGCCGTACTCGCGCCGCAGCTCCTCGAGCACCGGCAGGAACACGCGCGTGCGCAGCTTGCCGAGGTACTTGGTGTTGATGCCCTCGCGGGTGAGCCCGGCGAAGATGAAGATGCGCGTCCACTCCTCGCGCAGGATCGTGCGCGAGTAGTCGCGGTAGAAGCGGTAGAGCCGCTCCGCCAGCGGCAGGCTGCGGTCGGCCAGCCCCGCCTCCCAGGCCGGACCCCAGCTGAACACCTCGGCGTACACCCGGTCGATCAGCGCCTCCTTGCTGGGGAAGTAGCGGTACAGCAGCGGCTGGGTGACGCCGATCTCGCGCGCCAGCTCGCGCGTGCTGCCGGCGAAGCCGTGGCGCGTGAAGTGCTCGATGGCCTTCGCGACGATCTGCTGCTCGCGCTGCTCGGGCGACAGGCGCCGCGCCACCGGCGCCGCCGCGCCGGCCGGGCGCGGCGGCCGCGCGCGGGCGGCCCCGGCGGGACGCGGCGAGGCGGCGGCGCTCACGCGGCGCCCGCCGATGCGCCGCGGGCCTCGCGAACGAGCTCTCGCAGGCGCCGCGGCGTGACCGGCACCTCGAGGATCTGCACGCCGTAGTCCTTCAGCGCGTCCTCGACCGCCTGCACGATCACCGGCGGCGCGGCCATGCGCCCGCCCTCGCCGCCGCCCTTGATGCCGTACTCGGTGTACGGCGACGGCGTCTCGACATGGCCGACGCGGATGTGCTCCGGCACCTCGTGCGCGGTGGGGATGTGGTAGTCGGCGAACGAGCCGGTGAGCAGCTGGCCATGCTCGTCGTAGCGCATGTGCTCGTACAGCGCGGTGCCGATGCCCTGCGCCGTGCCGCCGCGCACGTGGCCGGCCAGCGTCATCGGGTTGACCACGGTGCCGCAGTCGTGCACCGCGACGTAGTCGAGGATCCTGACCTTGCCGGTGTCCGCATCGACCTCCAGCGCCACGGCGTGGGCCATGTGGCCCATGATCGGGTAGAAGATCCCGAGGTGGCTGCGGTCCTTGGCCGGCAGGGTCGTCAGCGGGTGGTCGTAGACCGCGGTGGTCTCCAGGCCGCTGTCGAACTCCGGGCCGTCCGGGAAGCTCAGGCGGAAGTAGTGCGCCGCGGTCGAGACCTCGGCGATCGACTTCTCCAGGCCCGGCACGCCGCGCACGCCGATCTTGCCGCCGCGCAGCTCGAGGTCGCCGGTGCCGCACTCCATCATGTGGGCGGCGAAGCGGAACAGCTTGTCGCGCAGCGTGCGCGCGCCCTTGACCACCGCGCCGGCCACCATCACCGTGTAGCGGCTGCCGCCGGGGCCGGTGCCGTTGAAGCCGGCGTCGGTGTCCACGTAGCCGACCGACACGTCGCCCGGCTCCACCGTCAGCGCCTCGGCGACGATCTGCGTCACCACCGTCTCCGGGCTGTTGCCCCAGAACGGCGCGTTGAGCTGCACGAAGACCTTGCCGGTCGGGTCGAGCCGGATCGCCACCGCCTCGGGCGAGCTGGTCAGCTGGAAGCCGGGATGCTCGGGCGGGTTGAGCGACCAGAACTCCGTCGAGCTGAACACGCTGCGCTCCTGGCAGGTGACCAGACCCAGGCCGATGTGGCGGCCGGCCTGGCGGGCCTCGGCCTGGCGGCGGCGCCAGCCGTCCATGTCGAACAGGCGCAGCGCCTCGTCCAGCACGGCCTGGTAGTTGCCGATGTCGTAGACGTTGCCCGAGGGGATGACGTAGGGGAATTCCTCGGGGCGGATCAGGTTGCGCCGGCGCAGCTCGACGCCGTCGAGGCCGATCTCCTGCGCGGCGGCGTCGGCCATGCGCTCGAGCACGAAGTTGGTCACCTCGGAGCCGAAGCCGCGGTAGGCGCCCTGCTGGCACTTGTTCGACAGCACCGCCGTGACGCGGGCCTCGACGCTGTTGATGCGGTAGGGCCCGACCACCTGCGAGAAGGCGTTGCCGTGCGTGCCGTAGCCGTACTGCAGGTAGGCGCCGTAGTCGTCCCAGACGCGGTAGCGCAGCGCCAGCATCGTGCCGTCGCGGCGCAGCGCGAGCTCGGCCTCGTAGAGGCGGTCCGAGCCGTGGGCGTCGGCGTTGCTGATGTTGTCCAGCCGGTCCTCGACGTACTTGACCGGGCAGCCCGCCAGGCGTGCGAGCGCCGCCGTCAGCACGATCACGCGGTGCAGGAAGAGCTTGGAGCCGAAGCTGCCGCCGGCCAGCGTCGGCACGATGTTCAGCTGGGTGGTCGGGACGTTCAGCGACACCGCGCACAGCCAGCCCACGTAGGTGTACATGGAGGTGTTGCAGTGCACCGTGAACTTGCCCGTGCCGGCGTCGAACTCCGCGACGGCCCCGGCGGTCTCCATCGGCTGCGGGCTCGAGCGGCCCCAGCGCAGCCGGCGCCTGACCACGAGGTCGGCGCGCGCGAAGTCGTCGTCGACCGGGCCGAAGGTGAAGGTCCGGTCCATCGCGACGTTGCTCTCGCCGCGCTCCGGGTGCAGCACCGCGTCGCCGCGGGCGTGCTCCTGCTGCTCGATGTCAGTGACGACCGGCAGCTCCTCGTACTCGACCTCGATGAGCTCGAGCGCGTCCTCGGCGATGTAGCGGTTCTCGGCCACGACGGCCGCCAGCGCCTCGCCGACGTGGCGCACCTTGTCGATGGCGAGCGCGGGCTGCACCACCGGCGGACTGGCGAAAGTGACGGTCGGCCCGGTGGTGCGGGCCAGCTCGGCGCCGGTGACGACCAGCAGCACGCCCGGCAGCGCGGCGGCCTTGCTCGTGTCGATCGAGAGGATGCGCGCATGGGCATGCGGGCTGCGCAGCAGCGCGGCATGCGCCATGTTCGGCAGCACGACGTCGTCGAGGTACTTGCCCTTGCCGGTCAGCAGGCGCGGGTCCTCGACGCGCTTCATGCTCTTGCCGATCCAGCGGTGCTCCTCGCGCGGCGCCTCCTTGCGCTGCGAGGGCGGGATCTCCAGGTCGGGGACGTAGCGCGCGCTCATGCGGTCGCTCCCTCGCCCCGCAGGGCCTCGGCCGCGGACAGCACCGCGTCGATGATGGTCTCGTAGCCGGTGCAGCGGCACAGGTTGCCGGAGATCGCCTCGGCCACCTGCGCGCGTGTCGGGCTCGGGTTGTGCGCCAGCAGCTCCTGCGCGCTCAGCAGCATGCCGGGCGTGCAGAAGCCGCACTGCAGGCCGTGCTTCTCCCAGAAGGCCTGCTGCAGCGGGTGCATCTTCTGCACGCTGCCCAGGCTTTCGACCGTGCGCACGTCGGCGCCCCCGGCCTGGACGGCGAACATCAGGCAGGAGCGCGCGGTCCGGCCGTCGACGACGACGTTGCAGGCGCCGCACACGCCATGCTCGCAGCCGACGTGGGTGCCGGTCAGGTTCAGCTCCTGGCGCAGGAAGTCGGACAGCAGCAGCCGCGCGGGCACGCGCCGCTCGACCGGCTTGCCGTTGACGGTGAGCCGGAGCTCGTGAAGGGAGGTGCTCATCGGGGTCTCCTCGGATCAGGCCGTGGCGGCCGCGCGCCGCAGCGCCCGTGGCGTCAGCGTGCGGATCAGGTCGCGGCGGTAGTCGGCGTCGGCATGCTGGTCGCTGCCCGGCTCGATCGCCTGCGCGGCGGCCGCGCCGGCGCGCGCGAACAGGCCGTC
>DATMJX010000070.1:0-4367 GCA_035553715.1 Methylibium sp. | reverse complement strand
CCAGCCGTGCGAGGCCGTCGCGTCGATCCATGCGCGGCGCGTGCTGGAGCAGCTGCGGCGCCTACCCGACCAGCAGGTCCTGGTCGCTGGCATGCTGGCTGAGGGCATCGATGGCGCCGAGATCGGGCGGCGCCTGGGGGTCTCGACCTCGCGGGTCAGCCAGATCAAGTCCGAGCTCGAGGAGTGGGTGCGGCGGAGGCTGTAGCTTGCGCGACCCATTGCGGCGCGGCACTGATACCGTAGTGATACGGTTGCGCTATTTTCTCTAGTAATCCGCCCCTTGAACTACGGTGGCGGCGCCAGGATTGTAGGAGCCGCTCCTCGCCTCGCTGCCCTTCGATCGGCCACTGGCTCCCCAGCAGCCGCCGCAGACCGGCTCCGCCGGGCTGCCGGCGGCGCCCCCTTGCGGGGGAGCGCCGAAGGCGCAACGGGGGGGTCGTCATCACTACCAGCGGAACAGCCAGATCAGGTCCAGCGCCGAGTCGTCGCCGGACTGCGCGCGCAGCGTGAAGCGCTGGGCGATGCGGTAGATCAGCTGCCAGTTGCCGGCCGCCGCCTCGAGGCCGCGCTCGTAGCCGAGGTAGAGCCGCTCGGAGAGCTGCTTGCCCAGCGTGACCACGGTGTCGCGCACCACGCCGTCGCTCTGGCGCACCGAGAGCTCGTCGAGCTGCAGCGCGCGTGCGACGTTGAAGTCGGTCTCGCTGCTACCGTCGCCGGCCAGCAGCGCGAAGGCGGCACGCTGCAGCAGCAGGGTGTCGGCGCCGCCCAGGCTGCCGTAGGAGCGCCCGGTGACGAGCAGCGCGAGCTGCTCGGTCGCGGGCAGCTCCGGCTCGGAGAACAGCCGCACACGCGGGGCCTGCGCGCTGCCGCCGACGCGCACGCCGACGCGCACGTCGGCGTGGGGGCGCACCGCCTCGATGTCGAGCCGCGGGTTGTCGAGCGGGCCGACGAAGGTGATCACGCCGCGCTCGATCGAGAGCTTCTGGCCGTAGGCCTCGTAGGTGCCGCGTTCGGTGCGGATCTCGCCGCGTGCGCCGAGCTTGCCGCCCGGCGTGGTGAAGCGCAACTCGCCGCCGAGGCGCGTGTCGAGGCCGCGACCGCGCAGCACGAAGCGCGGGCCGAGGTCGACGCGCAGGTCGGCCTCGAGGGCGCGTGGCGTGCGACGCTCGGCCTCGGGCGCCCCGGGCTCGGGCGCGCGTTCGCCGCGGTGGCGCACGCTGACGTCGTCGCCCAGGCGCGGCGCGTCGCCGCGGCTGAAGTCGATCAGGCCCTCGTCGGCGCGCACCTGGCCGAGCAGCGCGATGCGCTCGCGATCGGCGCGCAGCGTGGCCTCGCCGCTGGCGACGACGCGCCGGTCGACGCGGCCGAGCACGGTCGCGCGCGTGGCCTGCAGCCTCAGCTCCAGCCGTGGCTCGGCGCCGAGGCGGGCATCGCCGCTGACGGCGAGCTGCCCCTCGCCGGCCTTGAAGCGCAGCGTGCCGAGCGTGGCGGTCTCGCCCTCGAAGCGCGCGTCGAGCTGGCCTTCGCTGAGCGCGACCCCTTCGAGCGCATTGCGCAGGCCGATGTCGCGCCCGCGCGCCTCGCCGATCAGCTCGGGCGCGCCGAAACGCCCTGCGACCTGCAGCGTGGCGTCGAGCTGGCCCGCCAGCCGCCAGCCGGCCGGCACCCAGGCGCCCCAGGTACCGAGCTTGTCGACCTGCACGCCGAGCCGCCCGGCGATCGGCGCGTCCGGCTCGGGCCACAGGCGCTCGGGGCCGGTGCGCAGGGTCTGCTCGCCGTCGATGCGCCCGAGCTGGCGACCGACGATCTGCTGCGTCATGCGCCAGTGGCCGGCGTCGGCGCCAAGGGCGAGCCGGGCCTCGCTCAGACCGAGCGGCTGGACGACACCGAACTCGTCGACCGCGAGGTCGCCGCCGGTGCGCGCGATCTCGATGGCGGCGCTGAACGTCGGCTCGCTGCGGATGCGCGCGGACGCGCCGACGCGCAGATCGCCGCGCCAGCCGAAGTCGGGCTGCAGGCGCTGCAGCCAGTCGGCGACCCGCAGCGGTTCGACTTCGGCGTCGAGCTCGAAGCGCGGCGGCGCCGTGGCGCTGCCGCCGGCCCAGTGCAACGTGCGCCAGCGCAGCGTGGCGCCGAGCAGGTCGGCGCTGCCGGGGCGCGCGACGAAGCGCCACGCCCCGCCGGAGCGGTCGAGCTCGAAGGCCAGGTTCTCGGCGCTCAGCAGCGGCCGCAGCGTGCCCTCGCCGGCGTCGCCGGGGCGGCGACGCGCCAGACCGAGCAGCGTGCCGTTCAGTGCGCCGGGGGCCGGTTGCAGGCGCAGGCCCGGCAGCGTGAGCTGCCAGCGGCCCGGCGCGTCAGCCGTGCCGGCACTCCAGCGGCCGGCGAGCGTGGCGTCGAGCGTCAGCGCCGCGGCCGTCGCGGCGCTGCCGTCGTCGCGCTGACCGTCGCCGGCGAGCGGGGATGCGGCGGTGGCCGGCGGCTGCAGCAGCGCCGTCAGGCTGGCCTGGTGCTCGGCCAGGCTGCCGTCGGCCTGCAGCGCGACGCGCGGCACCCGCCAGCGGGCGAGTTGCAGCGCGCGGGCATCGAGGCGGGCGCGCACCGCGGCGCGCTCGAGCGCCGCGTTCGCGGCCGCGCCGGGCAGCGTGGCCTCCCAGTCAGCCTCGGCCGTGCCGAGTTGCAGGCCGGCCCAGCGCAGGCCCGTGGCGCTGAGGCGTCCGCGTGTCGTGAGTGGCCGCTGCGGCGCGGCGCTGCCGTCGAGCCAGGCCCGCAGCGCGCCCTCGGCGCTGGTCTCGCCGGTGGCGCGGCCGGCGACCGTGCCGAGGCCGAGCAGCTCGGCCATCGGCGCGAGCTGCTCGAGCGCCGGCGCGTCGAGCCGCAGCATCGCACGGTCGTCGCCGTCCCCGGCCCGTGCCAGCAGGGCGCTCGTGCCCAGCCGGTTGCCGGCGGCGCGCAACTCGCCCTCGAGGCTCAGGTGCGCGGCGTCGGCGCGGGCCTGCAGCGTCAGCGCGAGCGGCTGGCCGGCGAGCCGGCTGTCGCCGTCGAGCTCGGCGGCGAGCGTGCCGCGCAGGCCGCGCAGCCGGGCCGCGCGATCGCCCGTGGCCGGCAGCTCGGCCTGCCAGTCGAGGTGGCCCTGGAGCCGGTTGGGGCCACGCCGCCAGGCCGCCGCCGGGTCGCCGGGCAGCCATGGGGCCGGGTCGAAACGCGCCAGCGTTGCACGGCCGCGGCTGCGCCAGCCCTCGGCCGCGCGCCGGACTTCGCCATGGGCCTCGAGCCGTGCACCGCCGGCCTGGGTTTCGAGCTGCTCGATCGTCGCGCCCTCGGGCGTCGCGCGGCCGCGCAGCGCGAGCAGCACCGTGTCGCGCAGGGGAGCGGGCACGCGGGCGCGTGCGGCGCCCTGCAGCGCGCCGCCGAGCCGGGCCTCGACGTCGAGCGCGCCGAAGGCTGCGCCGGCCGTCGTGGCCGGCGCATGGCGCAGCGTCAGCGGCCCGCTCAGCCGCAGCGGCGGGCCGCGCCGGTCGAGCAGGTCGGGGCGCAGCGCATCGAGCATCAGCGTCGCCTCGCCGCTCAGCGCGGCCAGACCGCCGCGGTCCAGGCCGTCGAGCCAGCCGCTGGCGCTGAGCCGGCCGGCCGGCGTGCGCGCGTCGGCGGCGAGCTGCAGCGTGGCCCGCTCGACGCTCCAGCGGCCGCCCTGACCGCGCAGCAGCACGTCGGCGTCGCGCAACGGCAGCCGGCCGGTGTCCCAGCCGCCCGGCGCGGCGTTCTGTGCGGCCAGGTGCAGCAGCAAGGGCGTGCCGCTGCCGAGCTGCACGCGTGCCAGGCCGCTCAGCTCGGTGCCGGGCGCCGCTGAGCCGGGACCGAGCAGCGGCGCGAGCAGCCGCGCCAGGTCGAGGCGCTCGAAGCGTGCATCGAGCTGCGGCAGCGGCAGCGCGTCGAAGGGCGAGATGCGCGCCTGCAGGTCGAGCCGCTGGTTCTGCATCGCGAGCCGCGCCTGCAGGTCGATCTGCGTCAGCGTGCCGCGCGCCTGCGCGTCGAGCGCCAGCGCGCGAGCCCAGGCAGGCAGGCGGGTCGCGTCGGCATCGCTGCGGGCGGCGACGCGCGCCTGCAGCGGCAGCGGCGCATCGGCGCCGAGCGTGGCCTCGCCTTCCAGCAGGACGCCCTGCCAGCGCAGCGACAGCGCGTCGACGCGGTGCAGCGTGTGGCTCTCGAACCGCGCGCGCAGCTGCTCGAGCGGTGCGGCGAGGCCCGGCAGATCGAGCCGGTCGACCGCCAGCGTGTCGATGCCCAGCGCGATCGGCAGGCGCAGCTGCGTGGGGGCGGGTGCTGATGCGCCGGGCTCGCCGGGCGCGACGCGCTCGAGCGCGATGCGC
>DATMJX010000069.1:0-3483 GCA_035553715.1 Methylibium sp. | reverse complement strand
GCAAGCTTGTGCGGCGTGCTCGCAGCGCAGCGCAAGCTAGCAGACTTTTCGCGGTTCATAAACCACCCCGAAGCTCGCTATGAATGCAGATTTGTCTCGGCAGAGTGTCGATGTGAGCTGAACGTCAAATAGGCCAACCGCCAAAGCGATCAGCAGTTGGTCTAACGCACTTCATGCAGTGATGATCACCGCCCAGATTTCTCTGCGCAAACCCCCAAACGGACGTGGCGGGCATGGTGCGTTAGACGGCCTAAATTTCTGCGGACAAGGGCACGCCGACCAATGCCTGGGATGCCCCGGTCGAGACATCCCCCGACGCCGGTCCACCCGCGGCCTGACTCCCGTCTAGGCCGATCGGAACACAGCGCAAGCCACTGACCTGCAGACCGCCCCGCCCACGCGCGGGCAGCCCAAAGACAGAAGGCCCCGCAAACCTTGGGTTTGCGGGGCCTTCTGCGACCGTCAGCGCCGCGTGGGCGCATCGATCCTTGGCGGAGAGGGTGGGATTCGAACCCACGGTACCTTGCGGTACGCCTGATTTCGAGTCAGGTACATTCGACCACTCTGCCACCTCTCCGGTATCTCGTGGTCTCGCTGCAGCAGCGAAGCCCCGAATTCTAGCTCAGACGGCCAGCCGCTCCAGACCGCCCAGGTAGGGCCGCAGCGCCGCCGGCACCGCCACCGAGCCGTCGGCCTGCTGGTGGTTCTCCAGCACCGCCACCAGCGCCCGGCCGACCGCGAGACCCGAGCCGTTGAGCGTGTGCACCAGCTCGTTCTTGCCCTGCGCGGCCTTGTAGCGCGTCTGCATGCGGCGCGCCTGGAAGGCCTCGCAGTTGGAGCAGGAGCTGATCTCGCGATAGGTGTCCTGCGCCGGCAGCCAGACCTCGAGGTCGTAGGTCTTCGCGCTGCCAAAGCCCATGTCGCCGGTGCACAGCAGCACCACGCGATAGGGCAGCTCCAGCGCCTGCAGGATGGCCTCGGCATGGCCGACCATCTCCTCGAGCGCGGCGTCGCTGGCCTCGGGCGTGGTGATCTGCACCATCTCGACCTTGTCGAACTGGTGCTGGCGGATCATGCCGCGGGTGTCGCGCCCGGCGCTGCCGGCCTCGCTGCGAAAGCAGGGGCTGTGGGCGGTGAGCTTGATCGGCAACTGGTCAGCGGCCAGCACCTGCTCGCGCACGCTGTTGGTCAGCGAGATCTCGGAGGTCGAGATCAGGTACTGCTTGCTCGCCTGCTCGTCGCCGCCGCGCGTGACCCAGAACATGTCGCCCTCGAACTTGGGCAGCTGGCCGGTCCCTTCGAGCACCTCGCGGTTGACGATGTAGGGCGTGTAGCACTCGGTGTAGCCGTGCTGCTGCGTCTGCCGGTCGAGCATGAACTGCGCGAGCGCGCGGTGCAGCCGCGCCGCCGGGCCCTTGAGGAAGCTGAAGCGCGCGCCGGCCAGCTTGGCGCCGGTGTCGAAGTCGAGCCCGAGCGGCGCGCCGATGTCGACGTGGTCGCGCGGCGCGAAGTCGAAGGCACGCGGCGTGCCCCAGCGGCGCACCTCGACGTTGCCGCTCTCGTCGGCGCCGACCGGCACGCTCGACTGCGGCAGGTTGGGCAGCGCCATCAGCGCGTCGTTGAGCTCGGCCTGGATCGCGTCCAGGCGCTCGGCGCTGGCCTTGAGCTCGTCGCCGATGCCGCCGACCTCGGCCATTACCGCGGCAACGTCGCCGCCCTTGGCCTTGAGCTGTCCGATCTGCTTGGACAGACTGTTGCGCCGCGCCTGCAGCTCCTCGGTGCGCGTCTGGATCGCCTTGCGGTCGGCCTCGAGCGCGCGGAAGCGCTCGACGTCGAGGAAGGCTTGCGGGCGCTTGCGGGTCTCGAGCCGCGCGACGACGGCATCGAGGTCGCGGCGCAGCAGGTTGATGTCGAGCATGGCGGGTCTTTCTGCAAACTGGTGGCGTCGGGCGCGGCGCCGGACAGCGGCACGCGCAGCGGTTCTTCAGGTGCCGGCGGCGGTCACGATCGGGGCGCCGTCAGCGCCGCCATCGACTTGTCGCCCAGCCCCACGGGCAGCGGGAAGTGCACCGTCTCCTGCACGCCGGCCATCTTGCGCACCGACACCGCGCCGAGGCTGCGCAGCCGCTCGATGACCTGCTGCACCAGCAGCTCGGGCGCCGAGGCCCCGGCGGTCAGGCCGACGCGTGCGCGCCCCTCGAACCACTCGGGCTGCAGGTCGCTGGCCGCGTCGACCATGTAGGCGGGCGTGCCCAGGCGCTGCGCGAGCTCGCGCAGGCGGTTGCTGTTCGAGCTGGCCGGGCTGCCGACGACGATCAGCACGTCGACCTGTGGCGCCAGCACCTTGACGGCGTCCTGGCGGTTCTGGGTCGCGTAGCAGATGTCCTGCTGCTTGGGCTCGCGCACCTGCGGGAAGCGGCGCTTGACGGCGGCCAGGATCCCGGCGGCGTCGTCGACGCTGAGCGTCGTCTGCGTCACCACCGCGAGCCGCTCGGGGCGGCGCACCTGCACGCGCTCGACGTCGGCGACGTCCTCGACCAGGTAGATGCCCTCGGAGAGCTGGCCCATCGTGCCCTCGACCTCGGGGTGGCCCTTGTGGCCGATCATGATGAACTCGTAGCCTTCCTTGTGCAGCTTGGCGACCTCGACGTGCACCTTGGTCACCAGCGGGCAGGTGGCGTCGAAGACGCTGAAGCCGCGCGCCGCGGCCTCGTCGCGCACCGCGCGGCTGACGCCGTGGGCGCTGAAGACCAGCGTCGCGCCGGGCGGCACCTCGGCCAGGTCCTCGATGAAGATCGCGCCCTTGGCCTTGAGGTCGTTGACCACGTAGGTGTTGTGCACGATCTCGTGGCGCACATAGATCGGCGCGCCGAACTTGCGGATCGCGCGCTCGACGATCTCGATCGCGCGGTCCACGCCGGCGCAGAAGCCGCGAGGCTCGGCCAGCGTCACCTCGCGCAGGTCGGGGTGGGCCTCGGCCATCACAGCACCCCGATCACATGCACCTCGAAGGCCAGCGGCTGGCCGGCGAGCGGGTGGTTGAAGTCGAACAGCGCCCAGTCCTCGCCGGCGGGGCCCAGCTCGCGCACGACGCCGGCATAGCTGCCCTGGCCGTCGGGGGTGGGGAACTGCACCACGTCGCCGACCGCGTAGGTCTCGTCCGGGTCGCCATGCTGGCGCAGCAGCGCGAGCGAGACGCGCTGCAAGAGCTGCGGGTTGCGCTCGCCGAAGGCCTCGCCGGCGGCGAGCTCGAAGCGCGCGTGGGCGCCCTCGGGCAGGCCGATCAGGCGCTGCTCCATCGCCGGGGCCAGCTCGCCGGTGCCGAGCGACAGCGTCGCCGGCTTGTCGGCGAAGGTGTCGACCAGCGCCGCGCCGTCGGCGCCGCTCAAGCGGTAATGCAGGGTCAGGAAGGACCCCGGGCGGACCTGTGGGACCTCGGGCACGGTGGACGATCTCGCTTCGATAGACTGGCCCGCATTCTAA
>DATMJX010000068.1:0-10215 GCA_035553715.1 Methylibium sp. | reverse complement strand
CCAGCCGTGCGAGGCCGTCGCGTCGATCCATGCGCGGCGCGTGCTGGAGCAGCTGCGGCGCCTACCCGACCAGCAGGTCCTGGTCGCTGGCATGCTGGCTGAGGGCATCGATGGCGCCGAGATCGGGCGGCGCCTGGGGGTGTCGACCTCGCGGGTGAGTCAGATCAAGGCCGAGCTGGAGGCCTGGGTGCGCAAGCGGCTGTAGGCGCGCAGCGTTGATCCAGTCAGCGCCTGTCATGGCGGCCCGACCGGCTCGATGATCCAGCTCTGCTGGTAGGAAACCGTCGCGCCGAGCGCGGCGCCTGGCAGGCGCTCGAAGCCGGTCAGCGTCCACCAACTCGGCCCGATGGCAATCACGGTCGCGTCGAACAGTGGTGGGAACACCTCAGCGCCGCCGCGGTTGTTGCCCTCGTGGAAGCGCGCGACTCGCACCCAGCGGTGGAGCTCCGGATCGTTCTCCTCAACCATGCTGAGCCAGCCGACCGTCCAGTCGCGGTCGCGCTGGAACTTGCTGAGCAGCTTGCCGCTGCTGCGGACCCGGACTCCGTTGGCGTGCATCGGGACATCGTAGCCGCTCAAAAAGCGGAACGTCCTGCGGCACAGATGCGGAACACTTCCGCAGATGGGTGCGCTAAGTCCTTGGTGCCCGAGGCCGGACTCGAACCGGCACACCTTGCGGCGGGGGATTTTGAGTCCCCTGCGTCTACCGATTTCGCCACTCGGGCCGAGGGCTGAGACACAGCCCGTTGATTATGCCTGCCCGCCTTGTGGTGCCAGGGCGCTGCGACAATGGCCCATCGCCCTCGATCCCCATGGCCATGCCCCGCTATCCGACCCTCGAAGACAGCATCGGCGCGACGCCGCTGGTGCGCCTGAAGCGCCTGCCCGGCGCCGACAACGAGCGCCGCGGCAACGTGATCCTCGCCAAGCTCGAGGGCAACAACCCGGCCGGCTCGGTCAAGGACCGCCCGGCGATCAGCATGATCCGCCGCGCCGAGGAGCGCGGCGACATCCAGCCGGGCGACACGCTGATCGAGGCGACCTCGGGCAACACCGGCATCGCGTTGGCGATGGCCGCGGCGATCCGTGGTTACCGCATGGTGCTGATCATGCCGGAGGACCTGAGCATCGAGCGTGCGCAGACGATGAAGGCCTTCGGTGCCGAGCTGATCCTCACGCCCAAGTCCGGCGGCATGGAGCATGCACGCGACCTCGCCGAGCAGATGCAGCGCGAAGGGCAGGGCCGCGTGCTCGACCAGTTCGCGAATCCCGACAACCCGCGCGTGCACTACGAGACCACCGGCCCCGAGCTGTGGGCGCAGACCGAGGGCCAGATCACCCACTTCGTCAGCGCGATGGGCACGACCGGCACGATCACCGGCGTGTCGCGTTTCCTGAAGGAGAAGAATCCGGCGGTGCGCATCGTCGGCGCGCAGCCCAGCGAGGGCTCGCGCATCCCCGGCATCCGCAAGTGGCCCGAGGCCTACCTGCCGAAGATCTACGAGCCCAGCCGGGTCGACGAGCTGGTTCACGTCAGCCAGGCCGACGCCGAGGAGATGGCGCGCCGCCTGGCCCGCGAGGAAGGGCTGTTCGGCGGCATCTCGGCGGCCGGTGCGCTGTGGGCCGCGCTGCAGGTGGCACAGCAGGTCGAGAACGCGACCATCGTGTTCGTCGTCTGCGATCGCGGCGACCGCTACCTGTCGACCGGCGTGTTCCCCGCCTGAGCGCGGCGATGGCCGAGCCGCCCCGGTACTGTCCGCAGTGCGCCACGCCGCTGGCCTGGCGGGTCGAGACCGAGGACGGGGGGGACAAGTCGCGGTTGCGCTGCCCGGCCTGCGACTACACGCACTGGAACAACCCGACGCCGGTGCTCGCCGCGGTGATCGAGTGCCGGGACCGCGACGGCCGGCTGCTGCTGGCGCGCAACGCCGCCTGGCCGGCGGGCCTGTTCGGGCTGGTCGCCGGCTTCATGGAGGCCGGTGAGTCGCCCGAGGACGGCATCGCGCGCGAAGTCGTCGAGGAGACGGCGCTGCGGCTGGTGGCGCCGCCGGCGCTGATCGGGGCCTACGACTTCCAGCGCATGAACCAGGTGATCCTGGCCTACCACATCGTGGCGGAGGGCCCGATCGTGCTGTCCCCCGAGCTCGCCGAGTACCGCCTGCTCGCGCCCGAGCAGGTGCGCTGCTGGCCCGCCGGCACCGGCCAGGCGCTGGCGGCCTGGCTGCGCGCCCGTGGCGTCGAGCCGCAGTGGCGCGACGGCGAGCGGGTGGCCCCCTAGAATCTTCAGATCTCGCGACGGAAGGCGGCGATGGAAGCGAACAAGGAACTCGACACCCGCGGGCTCAACTGCCCGCTGCCCATCCTGAAGGCGAAGAAGGCGCTGACCGACATGGTCAGCGGGCAGCTGCTCAAGGTCGTCTCGACCGACCCGGGCTCGGTGCGCGATTTCCAGGCTTTCGCGCGCCAGACCGGCAACGAACTGGTCGACCAGCAGAGCGCCGGCGACGAGTTCGTCCACTGGCTGCGGCGGCGCTGAGCGCGCCGCGCGGCCTCACTCAGAGCGCCAGGCCCTTGAGGTAGGCGCGCAGGCTCGGGCCGATCTGCGGGTGGGCGAGACCGAGCTCGACGTTGGCTTCCAGGAAGCCTTCCTTGCTGCCGCAGTCGTAGCGACGGCCCTGGTAGGTGTAGGCGAACACCTTCTGGCGGCGCAGCAGGCCGGCGATGCCGTCGGTCAGTTGGATCTCGCCGCCGACGCCGCGCGGCTGGTTGCGGATCTCGGTGAAGACGTCGGGCGTCAGGATGTAGCGGCCCGCGACGCCGAGCCGCGAGGGCGCGACGTCGGGCGCCGGCTTCTCGACGATGCGGGTGATGTCCATCATCCGGTCGGCGACTGGCGTGCCTGCGACGATGCCATAGCGCTTGGTGTGCTCGGCCGGCACCTCCTGCACCGCGAGGATCGATGCGCGCCATTCACGGAACTGCTCGACCATCTGCTGCATGACCGGCGGCTCGCCGATCATCAGGTCGTCGGCCAGCAGCACCGCGAAGGGCTCGTTGACGACCACGCATTCGGCACACAGCACCGCATGGCCGAGGCCGAGCGCCTTGGCCTGGCGGATGTAGATGCACTCCATGTCGTCGGGCTTGACCGAGCGCACCAGCTCGAGCAGCTCCTGCTTGCCGGCGGCCTCGAGCTCGTACTCGAGCTCAGGGGCGGTGTCGAAGTGGTCCGGGATCGCGCGCTTGCTGCGCCCGGTCACGAAGATCATCTGCCGGATGCCGGCCGCGTAGGCCTCCTCGACCGCGTACTGGATCAGCGGCTTGTCGACCACCGGCAGCATTTCCTTGGGCTGGGCCTTCGTCGCCGGCAGGAAACGGGTGCCGAGGCCGGCCACCGGGAAGATCGCCTTGTTGATCAACATTTACTTACAATCCTCGAAATTCAGAGTGCCGGATGATTCTGTCATGCGGGTTTGACGGCCTCGCCCCTGGCTTCATGGGGGCGAGGGTCGGCGTGCCGTGAAGGCCGTCACGCGTGGGGCGCCAAGATGGATCTGCTGATCGTCGATGCGATCGAGAGCGAGGTGCTGCAGTGGCTCGAGGCACGCCACCGGGTGCGCCATGCGCCGGAGCTCGCGCGCGAGCCCCGGGCGCTGCGGCAGAGCCTGTTCAACGTGCGCGGCCTGGTGCTGCCGTCCTCGGTGCGCATCGACGAGGAGACCCTGTCCTTCGCGCCGCTGCTGCGGGTGGTCGCGCGGGTCGCCCCGGGACTGGAGAACATCGACGTCGATGCCTGCGCGCGCGCCGGCGTCGAGGTGGTGCGCGGCGCGGCCGCGACCGCGCCGGCCGAGGCCGAGTTCATGATCGGTGCGCTGATCGCGCTGCTGCGCCCGGGCGGCGAGGGCGGGCGCGTCACGCCAGGGCGCGAGCTGGCCTCGGCGACCGTCGGGCTGATCGGCATGGCGCCGGCGGCGCGCTTCCTGTCGGCGATGCTCAGCGGCTTCGGATCGCGGCTGGTCGGCTACGACCCGACTCTGCATGCCAGCGACCTGCTGTGGGGCCGCTGGCGCATCGAGCCCATGGGCCTGCGCGAGCTGCTGCAGACCGCCGACGCGGTGTGCGTGCAGCTGCCCTACTACAGCCGCTACCAGGGGCTGATCGGCGAGCGCTACCTGCCGCAGTGCAAGCCGGGCATGGTGCTGGTCAGCACCTCGCACTCGGCGTTGTTCGACGTCGAGGGGCTCGGTCAGGCACTGCGCAGCGGCCGCATCGCCGGCGCCTGGCTCGACAGCGTCGAGCCCGGGCTGCTCGATCCCGAGCGGCCGCTGCATGGCCTGCCGACGCTGCGCACCTCGTCGCGGCTGGCCGGCTACACGCAGGAGTCGCGGGTGCGTGCCGTGTGGGCGGTCGCCCACCGCGTCGACGAGGTGCTGAACCAGGCGCCGCGCGTCGCGCGCGAGTTCCGGCCCTCGGCCGCCGCACCTCTGAACGGGCCGGTGTCGATGCCGGGCCCGCTGGGCGGGCCGGTCTCGGGCCCGGTGCCGCTCGACGAGGCCGAGCCGTTCAGCCCAGCCGTTGACGCTGCAGCCGGACCCGCTCCAGCGTCGAGCTGAAGCCGGCCAGCCGCTCGCGCATCTGCGCCACCACGGTGGCCGGCGCGCGCGCGACGAAGCTCTCATTGCCCAGCTGCGCGGTCGCCTTGGCGATCTCGCCCTCCAGGCGCGCGATCTCCTTCGACAGCCGCTCGCGCTCGGCGTCGACGTCGATCTCGACGTGCAGTGCCAGGCGCGCTTCGCCGAGCACCGACACCGGCGCGGCGGCCGTGGCCTCGGCGAAGGCCGCCTCGGTCTCGATCACGCGCACCTCGCCGAGCTTGGCCAGCGCCTTCAGCACCGGCGCGGCCTGGGCGATGAAGCCGGCATCGCCCAGCGTCAGCAGCGGCACGCGTTCGGCCGGTGAGAGGTTCATCTCCGAGCGCAGGTTGCGGCAGGCGCCGACCAGGGCCTTGAGCTTGGCGACCCAGGCGTCGGCCTGCGCGTCGACCTTCTCCAGCTGCGCCTCGGGGTAGCGCTGCGTCGCGAGCACCGCGTCGCTGCCGGCGGGCTTGCGCTCGGCCACCGGCGCGACCACCTGCCACAGCTCCTCGGTGATGAAGGGCGTCAGCGGGTGCAGCAGGCGCAGCACGGTCTCGAGCACGCGGATCAGCGTGCGGCGCGTCGCGCGCTGCACCGCCGCGTCGCCGACCTGCAGCTGGACCTTGGCGATCTCGAGGTACCAGTCGCAGTATTCGTCCCAGACGAAGCTGTAGATCGTGTTGGCGACCAGGTCCAGCCGGTAGTCGGCGAATCCCTGCGCGACCGCCGCCTCGACGCGCTGCAGCTCGCCGACGATCCAGCGATCGGCCGGGCCGAAGTCGAGGTAGCCGCCCGGCACGCACTCGTCCGCGCCATGCGGCTTGAAGCCGCAATCGGCGCCTTCGCAGTTCATCAGCACGAAGCGCGTCGCGTTCCACAGCTTGTTGCAGAAATTGCGGTAACCCTCGCAACGCTTGGTGTCGAAGTTGATGTTGCGGCCCAGGCTGGCGTAGCTGGCCATCGTGAAGCGCAGCGCGTCGGCGCCATAGGCCGGCATGCCTTCGGGGAATTCCTTCTTCACGCGCGCGGCGACCTTGGGCGCGGTCTCGGGCTTGCGCAGCCCGGTCGTGCTCTTCTTGACCAGCGTGTCGAGGTCCACGCCCTGGATCAGGTCCACCGGGTCGAGCACGTTCCCTTCGGACTTGCTCATCTTCTTGCCTTCGCTGTCACGCACCATGCCGTGGATGTAGACATGCTTGAACGGGACGCGGCCGGTGAAGTGGGTCGTCATCATGATCATCCGGGCGACCCAGAAGAAGATGATCTCGTAGCCGGTGACGAGCACGCTCGAGGGCAGGAAGAGGTCGAGCTCCTTCGTCTTGTCGGGCCAGCCGAGCGAGGAGAAGGGCACCAGGGCCGACGAGTACCAGGTGTCGAGCACGTCGGCATCGCGCGTCAGCGCGCCCGCGTAGCCGGCGGCCTGCGCCTTGGCGCACGCCTCGTCCTCGCTGCGCGCGACGAAGAGCTCGCCGCCCGTGCCGTACCAGGCCGGGATCTGGTGGCCCCACCAGAGCTGGCGCGAGATGCACCAGTCCTGGATGTTCTTCATCCACTGGTCGTAGGTGTTGACCCAGTTCTCCGGGACGAACTTCACCTCGCCCGAGGCGACCGCGTCGATCGCCTTCTGCGCGATGCTCTTGCCGTCCGGGCCCGCCTTGGACACCGCGACGAACCACTGGTCGGTCAGCATCGGCTCGACGACCTGACCGGTGCGCGCGCAGCGCGGCACCATCAGCTTGTGCTTCTTGACCTCGGCCAGCAGGCCCTGGGCCTCGAGGTCGGCGACGATCTTCTTGCGCGCGACGAAGCGGTCCAGGCCGCGGTAGGCCTCGGGCGCCTGCTCATTCAGCTTCGCGTCGAGGTCGAGCACGCCGATCATCGGCAGGCCGTGGCGCTGGCCGACCGCGTAGTCGTTCGCATCGTGCGCCGGCGTGACCTTGACGACGCCGGTGCCGAAGGCGCGGTCCACGTAGGCGTCGGCGATCACCGGGATCTCGCGTCCGGTCAGCGGCAGCTTGACGGTCTTGCCGACCAGCGCCGTGTAGCGCTCGTCCTCCGGGTGCACCATCACCGCGACGTCGCCGAGCAGGGTCTCGGGCCGCGTCGTCGCGACGACCAGCTCGCCACCGCCATCGGCCAGCGGGTAGCGGATGTGCCACAGCGAGCCATCCTCCTCCTCGCTCTCGACCTCGAGGTCGGAGACGGCGGACTTCAGCACCGGGTCCCAGCTCACCAGCCGCTTGCCGCGGTAGATCAGGCCCTGCTCGTAGAGCTGCACGAAGGTGTCGGTGACGACCTTCGAGAGCTTCTCGTCCATCGTTAAGTACTCGTGGCCCCAGTCGACGCTGGCGCCGAGCCGGCGCATCTGCTGCGTGATGGTCGAGCCCGAATGCTCCTTCCACTCCCAGACCCGCGCGACGAAGTTCTTGCGGCCCAGGTCGTGGCGGCTCTGGCCCTGCTGCTCGAGCTGGCGCTCGACGACGATCTGTGTCGCGATGCCGGCGTGGTCCGTCCCCGGCACCCACAGCGTGTTCTCGCCCTTCATCCGGTGGAAGCGCGTCAGCGCGTCCATGATGGTCTGGTTGAAGGCGTGGCCCATGTGCAGCACGCCGGTCACGTTGGGGGGCGGCAGCTGGATCGCGAACGAGGGCTTGCCGGCGTCGAGCGTCGGTGCGAACAGATCGCGCTGCTCCCACAACGGGGCCCACTTGGCTTCGATCGGGCCGGGTTCGAAGGATTTGGCGAGTTCGCTCATGGGGTGTGCTGCCGGCTGGAAACGCGAGCGGCGCCCCACGGGACGCCGCTGTGTGCGAAAGCCCGATTTTATCGGGGAGGCCGACTCCTAGAATCCCGCCATGCCCCTGGCCGACTCCGCTGACGCTTTCTCCTCCGCTCCCCCGTCGGCCCCCGTGCCCGCGCGGCTGCTCGAGAACCTGAATCCCGAACAGCTCGCCGCGGTGACGCTGCCGCGCGGCCATGCGTTGATCCTGGCCGGCGCCGGCTCGGGCAAGACGCGGGTGCTCACCACGCGCATCGCCTGGCTGATCCAGACGGCCCAGGTCTCGCCGGCCGGCGTGATGGCGGTGACCTTCACGAACAAGGCCGCGAAGGAGATGCTCACAAGGCTGTCGACGATGCTGCCGATCAACGTGCGCGGCATGTGGATCGGCACCTTCCACGGCTTGTGCAACCGCTTCCTGCGCGCGCACTGGAAGCTCGCCGGCCTGCCGCAGAGCTTCCAGATCCTCGACGCGACCGACAGCGTCTCGGCCGTCAAGCGCGTCATCAAGGCGATGAAGCTCGACGAGGAGCGCTTTGTGGCCAAGCAGGTGGCCTGGTTCATCGCCGGCTGCAAGGAGGAGGGGCTGCGGCCGAAGGACGTGGCGGTGCGCGACGAGCTCAGCCGTACCCAGCAGGCCATCTACCAGGCCTACGAGGACCAGTGCCAGCGCGAGGGCGTGGTCGACTTCGCCGAGCTGATGCTGCGCGTCTACGAGCTGCTGCGCGACCACGCCGAGCTGCGCGCGCATTACCAGCGGCGCTTTCGCCATGTGCTGGTCGACGAGTTCCAGGACACCAACAAGCTGCAGTACGCGTGGCTGAAGCTGTTCGCCGGGCCCGAGAGCAGCCTGTTCGCGGTCGGCGACGACGACCAGAGCATCTACGCCTTCCGCGGCGCCCAGGTCGGCAACATGGCCGACTTCGAGCGCGAGTTCCGCGTCGAGCGGGTCGTCAAGCTCGAGCGCAACTACCGCAGCTTCGGCAACATCCTCGATGCCGCCAATGCGCTGATCGCGCACAACGCGCGGCGCCTGGGCAAGACCCTGAGCACCGAGGCCGGCCCGGGCGAGCCGGTGCGCGTCTACGAGGCCAGCAGCGACTTCGCCGAGGCGCAGTGGCTGCTCGACGAGGCGCGCCAGCTGATCCGTGACGGCTCGCCGCGCAGCGAGATCGCGGTGCTCTACCGCAGCAATGCGCAGAGCCGCGTGATCGAGAGCGCGCTCTTCAACGCCGGCATGCCCTACCGCGTCTACGGCGGGCTGCGCTTCTTCGAACGCGCCGAGGTCAAGCATGCGCTGGCGTACCTCAGGCTGATCGAGAACGCCAACGACGACACCAGCTACCTGCGCGTCGTCAATTTCCCGGCGCGCGGCATCGGCGCGCGCACGCTCGAGCAGCTGCAGGACGCGGCGCGCCAGAGCGGGCGCAGCCTGTGGCAGAGCGTCGGCGCGGTGCCGGGCAAGGGCGGGGCGAACCTGGCGGCCTTCAACGCGCGGGTCGACGCGATGCGCGAGGCGACCAAGGGCCTGACGCTGCGCGAGATCATCGAGCACATGCTCGACGGCAGCGGCCTGCGCGACTTCTACCGCGCCGAGAAGGAAGGCGCCGAGCGGCTCGAGAACCTCGACGAACTGGTCAATGCCGCCGAGGCCTTCGTCACGCAGGAGGGCTTCGGCAAGGACGCGGTCGCGCTGCCGGTGGACGAGCAGGCGGGGGCGATCGCGGAGGGCTTCCCGGTCGCGGTGGCGCCGGCCGAGACCCAGCCCGATGCCGAGACCGGCGAGATCATGTCGCCGCTGGCGGCCTTCCTGACCCATGCCGCGCTCGAGGCCGGCGACAACCAGGCCCAGGCCGGCCAGGACGCGATCCAGCTGATGAGCGTGCACGCCGCCAAGGGCCTGGAGTTCGACCAGGTCTTCATCACCGGGCTGGAAGAGGGCCTGTTCCCGCACGAGAACTCGGCCAGCGATCCCGACGGGCTGGAGGAGGAGCGGCGCCTCGCCTACGTGGCGATCACGCGCGCCCGCAAGCGGCTGTACCTGAGCTTCAGCCAGACGCGCATGCTGCACGGCCAGACCCGCTACAACCTCAAGAGCCGCTTCTTCGACGAGCTGCCCGAGGGCGCGCTGCGCTGGATCACGCCGCGCCACCAGGGCTTCGGCTCGGGCTTTGCGCGCGACTACCAGGCCGCCTGGCAGCGCGGCAGCGGGCTGGGCTCGATGGTCGGCGCCGGCCGCGTCGCGCCGGCCCAGCCGCCGGCGGCCTTCGAGGCCCAGGCGCGCAGCACGCCGCAGGGCTTGCGCTCGGGGCAAGGCGTGTTCCACACCAAGTTCGGCGAGGGCGTGATCGTCACGCTCGAGGGCGTGGGCGCCGATGCGCGCGCCCAGGTCAACTTCGGCCGCCACGGCATGAAGTGGCTGGCGCTGTCGGTCGCGAAGCTGACGCCGGTCGATTGAGCGGGGCGCGCGCCTAGCGCAGTGGCGCGGGCTCCGCGCCCGCGGGCTTGCTGGCCGGGACCGCCGGCGTCGAAGCCGCCGCCGCGCTCGGGGATGCGGCGCGGGCGGGCGCGCCGGGGGCTGGCGGCGCGTCGTCCTTCATCGCATCGATGCCGGCGCCGATCGCCTGGCCGGTCAGCTCGACGCCGGTGCCGACGACCGCTCCGGTCACGCTGACGGCCGTGCCGACGACCGCGCCACCGACGCTGACGAGCGTGCAGCCACCGAGCAGCAGCGAGATGGCGACGACGGGCAGGGCGCGGTGCGGGGGCATGCCGGCAGTATCGCGGCGGGCGCTGCCGCAC
>DATMJX010000067.1:0-2777 GCA_035553715.1 Methylibium sp. | reverse complement strand
GCGTCGTCGAGCGCGACACTCTGGTGGCTGGTCAGCACCACCACGCCCCCGGCGGCCAGCCGCGCGCGGACCAGCCCGAGCAGCCAGTCGACCGCGCCGACGTCCAGCGCATTGAAGGGCTCATCGAGCACCCACAGGCCGGGCGGCGCCGGCAGCGCCAGCCGCGCCAGCGCGACGCGCTTGCGCTGGCCCTGTGACAGCACCCGCGCCGGCAGCTGCTCGCGGCCCTTGAGCCCGGCGGCCGCCAGCGCCGCGGCGGCCTCGCGGGGGGTGACCGTGCCGCCGCCCAGCGCGGTCGCGGCCTGCAGGTTCTCCAGCGGCGTCAGCTCGTCCTTCAGCGCGGCGGCATGGCCGATGTAGACGAGCTCGCGGTGGTAGTCCTCGCCCAGCGCGCGCAGTGGCTGGCCGCGCCAGCGCACCTCGCCGGCGGCCGGCGCGACCAGGCCGCAGAGCATGCGCAGCAGCGTCGTCTTGCCGGCGCCATTGGCACCCTGCACCCGCAGCAGCCCGCCGGCCGGGACCGCGGCGCTGACGCCGGCGAACAGCCGCCGGCCGCCGCGCACGGCGGCGAGTTCACGCAGGTCGAGCACGGGCGGATTCATCGGTCGCGGCAGTGTAAGCGTCGGCGTCTTGTGACCGGTCGAGCAGCAATCGCCGGCCGGCTGCAGGTATAAGTTCGCCGGCACGCTCCGACCTCGACGCCATGCCCGACACCTTCTTGCAACTGCTTGCCACCGGCGCCGACGCGGCGCCGGCGCTCCGCGCGCCCGGCCGCCCGGCGCTGACCCACGCCGGCCTGCGCGCGCTGGTCGGGCGCACGCTCGCCAGCCTGAACGCGCTGGGCGCTGGCCGCAACGACCGCGTCGCGATCGTGCTGGCCAACGGCCCCGAGATGGCGGCCTGCTTCCTGGCCTGTGCCGCGGGCACGACCAGCGCGCCGCTGAACCCGGCCTACCGCGCCGACGAGTTCGAGTTCTACCTGTCGGACCTGAGCGCCCGGCTGCTGATCGTCGAGCAGGGCAGCGCCAGCCCGGCGGTCGAGGTGGCCCGCAAGCTGGGCGTGCGCGTGGTCGACCTGATCGTCGACGCGGGCGCGCCGGCCGGCGAGTTCCGGCTGCAGGCGCGCGACGGTGTGGCGGCCTCCCCCGCCGGTGACGCCGGCCGTGCGGCCGAGCCGGTGCTGCGGGGCGGCTGGGCCGAGGCCGGCGACATCGGCATGGTGCTGCACACCTCGGGCACGACCTCGCGGCCCAAGATCGTGCCGCTATCGGTCGGCAACCTGGTCGCTTCGGCGGCCAACATCCGCGCCACGCTCGCGTTCACGCCGGCCGACACCGGGCTGAACATCATGCCGCTGTTCCACATCCACGGCCTGATCGCCGGGGTGCTGGCGCCGGTCTCGGCCGGCTCCTGCGTGTTCTGCACGCCGGGCTTCAACGCGCTGAAGTTCTTCGCCTGGATGGACGAGGCCCATCCCACCTGGTACACGGCCGTGCCGACGATGCACCAGGCCATCGTGCAGCGCGCCAAGGGGCCGGGCAACGCCGAGGTGATCGCGCGCCACCCGCTGCGCTTCCTGCGCTCGTCCTCGTCATCGATGCCGCCGCAGGTGATCAAGGAGCTCGAGGCCATCTTCAAGGCACCGCTGATCGAGGCCTACGGCATGACCGAGGCCACCCACCAGATGGCCAGCAACCCGCTGCCGCCGCGGGCCCGCAAGCCCGGCACCGTCGGCGTGGCCGCCGGTCCGGAGGTCGCGATCATGCTCGACGGCCGGCTGCTCGGCCCCGGCGAGACCGGCGAGATCGTGATCCGCGGCGCCAACGTCACCGCCGGCTACGAGAACAACCCGAAGGCCAATGCCGAGGGCTTCCACGCGGGCTGGTTCCGCACTGGCGACCAGGGCGTGATGGACGCCGAGGGCTACCTCAGCATCACCGGGCGGCTCAAGGAGATCATCAACCGCGGCGGCGAGAAGGTCAGCCCGCGCGAGGTCGACGAGATCCTGATGGACCACCCGGCGGTCGGCCAGGTGGTGTGCTTCGGCATGCCCCACCCCAAGCTCGGCGAGGAAGTCGCCGCAGTCGTCGTGCTCAAGGACGGCCAGCACGCCACCGAGCGCGAGCTGCAGGACTTCGTCGGCCAGCGCGTGGCCGACTACAAGGTGCCGAAGAAGATCCTCTTCATGGACGAGATCCCGAAGGGCGCCACCGGCAAGCTCCAGCGCATCGGGCTGGCGGCCAAGCTCGGCCTGGGCTGAGGCATGCGGAACGCCCTCCACGGCGCCGGCGAGGGCGCATGAAGGTCGCCGTCGTCGGCGCCGGCGCCATCGGCGGCTACCTGGGTGCGAAGCTCGCGATCGCCGGCGAGGACGTGACCTTCATCGCCCGCGGGCCCAACCTCGCGGCGATCCAGGCCCGTGGCTTCAGGCTGATCCTCGCCGACGGCACCGAGCAGCACGCCCCGAGCGCCCGGGCGGTGCAGGACATGGCGGCGGCCGGCCCGCAGGACGCGGTGCTGCTGACCGTCAAGGCCCACCAGCTCCCCGGGCTGCTGCCGGGGCTGCGCGCGCTGTTCGGCCCCGACACCGTGGTCGTCAGCATGGTCAACGGCATCCCCTGGTGGTACTTCCACCGGCTCGCCGGGCCCCACGAGGGGCGGCCGCTGGAGAGCGTCGACCCCGGGGGCGTGATCGCCCGGCACATCGAGCCCGAGCGCGTGATCGGCGGCGTCGTCTACCCGGCCGCCGAGCTGGTCGAGCCCGGGCTCGTGCGGGT
>DATMJX010000066.1:0-2509 GCA_035553715.1 Methylibium sp. | reverse complement strand
CGCCAACATGCGCTCGGTGTGGCTGTGCAGCCGTAACGACGCCATCGGCAACCTCGCCGTGATGGCCGCGGCGCTCGGTGTGTTCGGCACCGGCAGTGCCTGGCCCGACCTCGCGGTCGCCGCGATCATGGGCAGCCTCGCCCTCGCCGCGGCGGTGTCCGTTGTGCGCCAGGCCGCTACCGAGCTGCGACCGGCCGCCGCCGGTCCCGTGACGCCATGAGCGCGGTGGTCCTGACCTCCGCGCTGACCTGCCCGCATTGCGGCCACCGGTCGATCGAGACCATGCCGACCGACCGCTGCCTGTGGCTGCACGAATGCCCGCAGTGCCGCCGGCTGCTGCGCCCGCGGGCCGGCCACTGCTGCGTGTTCTGCTCTTACGGGTCGGTACCCTGCCCGCCGGTCCAGGCTGCCGCAGGCGAGCTTGGCTCGTGCTGCGGATGACGCGGAGCCGAGCGATGCCATGCCGCGTCACCCTTCACGCCGGTCGGGATGGCGTCGTGCCGCCCGGCCGCGCAGCCGCTAGACTGCGCCCCGTGCGTCGCTGGCTCTCCATCCTCCTGCTCGTGCTGCTGCCGCTCCAGTTCGCCTGGGCGAAGGCGGCCGACTACGACGTGCATGGCAGCGGCAGCCATGAGATGCACTTCGGGCATCACGATCACGACCACGACCACGGCGAACCGCCCGACGCGCCCGACGGCGATGCAGGCGGCTCGATCGACGCCGACGGCCACCACTGCCACGGCCAGTGCTCGGGCATGCCGGCACCGGTCTGCCTCGTGGCCGCCGTCATCGGCAGCACCTCGCCCGATGTCCGCATCGACGCGCACAGCGGCGCCCTCGCGCCGCCCCGACCCGAACGCCCCCAGTGGCGTCCCCTCGCCTGATCGGCGAGGCGGGTTGCTTTTCTTCCTGAAACCCGTTCGCGCCTGAGCGCCGGCCGCAGCATGCGGCCCGCGCAGGCACGACGCGACATTCTGGTCGCCGCTCGCCGATCTCCCGTGGCTTGTTCTCGACACTGGAGCATCGGATGCACCGAAGAACTCGAACGACCGCATGGCTGCGACGCACCGCCGTGGCCGCCGCATGGGCCACCTGCGCATGGGCGGCGCAGGCCCAGACCACCATGGCGCAACCCGCGCCCGAAGAGCCTCTTGACCTCCGGCAAGTCTTCGACGCCGCCTGGGCGCGCCAGCCTGAGGCCCTGGCCTTGCAGGCGCGCCGTGACGCGGCCAGGGCCCGGCAGAAGGCCGCGCAGGCCTGGACCCCTGAACCCGCGGCGCTGGAGCTGTCCAACAAGACCGACCGCCTCAACCGCAACCAGGGCGCGCGCGAACTCGAGGTCGGTGTCGCCGTGCCCTTGTGGCTGCCGGGCGAGCGCAGCAAGAGCGCTGCACTCGCGGACGCCGAAGAAGCGGCGATCGAAAGCCGGGCATCTGCCGCGCAGCTACGGGTGGCCGCGGCGGTCCGCGACGCATGGTGGCAATGGCAGCGCACCCGCATCGAGGCTGAGAGCGCCCGCGATCGGCTCGACAACACGCGCCGCATCGCTGCCGACGTGGCCAGGCGGACTCGCGCCGGCGATCTGGCCCGCGCCGACCAGCACCAGGCCGATGGTGCGGTGGCGGCAGCCGAGTCGGGGCTCGTACAGGCCGAAGCCGCACTGGCTGCGGCCCGGCAGCAACTCCGCGCGCTGGCAGGCCGTGCGCCCGCTGCCACCGTAACCGCCGGTGCCGCCGCCGAGCCCGACCCTGGTACGGCCTCGGCCGAGACCGACGCGCACCCGGCGCTGCAGGAGCTGAGGGACCGCGCCGCGGTGGCAGAAGGCAGCGCGGCGCTGGCCGCGGCGCAGTCGCGCGCTAACCCCGAGCTGATGCTGGCGACCACGCGCGACCGCGGCGCCTTCGGCGAGTCCTCGCAGCAGACCCTGACGCTCGGCGTGCGCATCCCCTTCGGCGGCGGCCCGCGGCACGCTGCCCGATCCGCCAGCGCACGCGCCGAAGCGACCGAGGCACAGGCCCAGCTGGCGCTGGAGCGCGAACGCCTGGGCGCCGAACGCGAAGCCGCGCGCGTGCGGGTGGACGCCTCGCGCACCCAGCTCGCCGCCGCCGAGCGCCGCGCCACGCTCGCGCGCGAATCGCGCGGCTTCTTCGACAAGTCCTTCCGCCTCGGCGAGACCGACCTGCCGACGCGCCTGCGCATCGAGGCCGAGGCCGCCGAGGCCGAACGCCAGGCCGCGCGCACCCGCATCGAACTCGCCGCGGCGATCTCCGCGTGGCGGCAGGCGCTGGGTCTCATGCCCCAGTGACGCTGCATCGACGCCACACACCGAATCCTTCAGGACCCTCCCCATGAACCTCCCGCACCTACTGGCCGCGACTACCGCGGCGACATCGGCCGCGCGTGGGTGATGGGCGACGTCCCCTTCAACACCTTCGCGCGCGCGATCTCGCAGTCGCGGATCAACCTCAACATCACCCGCCGGTCGCACGCGAGCGTCTACGCCTCGTCC
>DATMJX010000065.1:0-13421 GCA_035553715.1 Methylibium sp. | reverse complement strand
CCTCGGCCTCGGGCACGGCCTGAGCCGCCTCGCGGCGCGCCGGGCGCAGCCAGATGGCTTCCAGCCGGCCCTCGCGCGTCACACGCGTGAGCAGTTCGCGCAGTGCCGGCGCGCTCACCGCGCCCCCAGGTGCCCCAGCGGCAGCGCCGCGCCGGCCTTGACCTCGCCGAGCGAGAAGCTGGTGTGGATGTCCTTCACGTGCGGCAGGTTCAGCAGCGTGCCGAGCGAGAAGCGCGAGAAGGCCTCGAGGTCAGTGGCCATGACCTGCAGCTCGAAGGTGCCCGAGCCGCTGATGTAGTGGCAGGCGATGACCTCGGGCAGCGCGCGGATCGCGTCCTCGAGCTCCTTGGCCGCGGAGTGGCGGTCGGCGTCGACGCGCACGAAGGCCAGCACGCCCAGGCCGATCTTGTGGCGGTCGATCTCGGCGCGGTAGCCGCGGATCACGCCCTGCTCCTCCAGCCGCTTGACGCGCCGCCAGGTCGGCGCGGCCGACAGGCCGATCCGGCTGGCCAGCTCGGCGTTGGACAGCCGCGCATCACGCTGCAGCGCGCCGAGGATGGCGATGTCGTAGCGGTCGAGCGCGGCGCCGGGCGGCGCGTCCTCGCCGGCCTCGGGGCGGTCTTGCCTTGGAATGGGCTTTCTAGCGGGCATTGCTTCTTTTCACCGCGTTGATGCGCAACATCGTTGCCGCAAGCATGCCGCAGAGGGCATGAAAAGAAAAGACTTCACCGCGCGCTTTGCCTACACTGGAACGGCCCGCCGGTCCCGGAGAACTGAAGAGCCATGAACGCGCCCCTGCCCGCATCGATCCGTCAGGCCCTCGAGACGGTGACGCTGGACGACAAGTACGCGCTCGCCTCCGGACGCGCCTTCATGAGCGGGGTGCAGGCGCTGGTGCGCCTGCCGATGCTGCAGCGGGTGCGCGACGCGGCCGCGGGGCTCAACACCGCCGGCTTCATCAGCGGCTACCGCGGCAGCCCGCTGGGCAGCTACGACCAGGCGCTGTGGGCCGCCAGGCAGCACCTCGCGGCCAACCACATCGTGTTCCAGCCCGGCGTCAACGAGGAGCTGGCCGCCACCGCGGTGTGGGGCACGCAGCAGTTGGATCTTTACCCCGAGCAGCGCCAGTTCGACGGCGTGTTCGGCATCTGGTACGGCAAGGGCCCAGGCGTGGACCGCTGCGCGGACGTGTTCAAGCACGCCAACATGGCCGGCACGGCCAAGCACGGCGGCGTGATCGCGATCGCCGGGGACGACCACATCGCCAAGAGCAGCACCGCCGCGCACCAGAGCGACCACAACTTCAAGGCCTGCGGCTTCCCGGTGTTCTTCCCGGCCAGCGTGCAGGAGATCCTGGACCTGGGGCTGCACGCCTTCGCGATGAGCCGCTTCTCCGGCGTGTGGGCGGGCATGAAGACGATCCAGGAGATCGTCGAGTCCTCGGCCTCGGTGCAGGTCGACCCGGACCGCGTGAAGATCGTGCTGCCCGAGGACTTCCCGATGCCGCCCGGCGGCCTGCACATCCGCTGGCCCGACGCGCCGCTGGAGCAGGAGGCGCGGCTGATGGACCACAAGTGGTACGCGGCACTGGCCTATGTGCGCGCGAACCGGCTCAACCACACCGTGATCGACGCGCCGAACGCGCGCCTCGGGCTGATCGCCAGCGGCAAGGCCTACAACGACACGCGCCAGGCGCTGCACGACCTGGGGCTCGACGAGGCGGCCTGCCGCCGCCTGGGCATCCGGCTGCACAAGGTCGGCGTGGTCTGGCCGCTGGAAGCGAGCATCACGCGGGAGTTCGCGACCGGGCTGCAGGAGATCCTGGTGATCGAGGAGAAGCGCCAGGTCATCGAGTACCAGCTGAAAGAAGAGCTCTACAACTGGCGCCCCGACGTGCGTCCCAACGTGCTGGGCAAGTTCGACGAGCCCGAGGGCGACACCACCGGCGGCGAGTGGAGCCGCCCCAACCCGACGGACAACTGGCTGCTGCGCGCCAAGGCGGACCTGACGCCGGCGATCATCGCGCGCGCGATCGGCCGCCGGCTGCTGCGCCTGGGCGTGGATGCCGACACGCGCGCGCACATCGAGGCCCGGCTGGCGCTCAACGAGGCCAAGGAGCGCTCGCTCGCGACAGCCGGGCTCGACACCGGCGACCGCGCGCCCTGGTTCTGCAGCGGCTGCCCGCACAACACCAGCACCAAGGTGCCCGAGGGCTCGCGCGCGCTGGCCGGCATCGGCTGCCACTACATGGTGCTGTGGATGGACCGCCAGACCAGCACCTTCACGCAGATGGGCGGCGAGGGCGTGCCCTGGGTCGGCCAGGCGCCCTTCACCACCGAGAAGCATGTCTTCGCCAACCTCGGCGACGGCACCTACTTCCACAGCGGGCTGCTGGCGATCCGCCAGGCGATCGCCGCCGGCGTCAACATCACCTACAAGCTGCTCTACAACGACGCGGTCGCGATGACCGGCGGCCAGACCGTCGGCGAGCGCCCCGAGGGCCACAGCGTCCTGCAGATCCAGAAGAGCCTGGTCGCCGAGGGCGTGAAGAAGCTCGTGATCGTCAGCGACGAGCCCGGCAAGTACCGCGGCGCGGCGCTCGAGCCCGGCGTCACGGTCCACCACCGCGACGAGCTCGAGCGGCTGCAGCGCGAGTTCCGCGAGCTCGCCGGCACCACGGTGATCGTCTACGACCAGACCTGCGCGACCGAGAAGCGCCGGCGCCGCAAGCGCGGCAAGCTCGCGACGCCGGACACCACGGTCGTGATCAACGAGGCGGTCTGCGAGGGCTGCGGCGACTGCTCGGCGCAGAGCAACTGCCTGTCGGTCGAGCCGGTCGAGACCGAGTTCGGCCGCAAGCGCCGCATCAACCAGAGCAGCTGCAACAAGGACTACTCCTGCCTGAAGGGCTTCTGCCCGAGCTTCGTGACCGTCAGCGGCGCGCCGCTGAGGAAGCCCAAGGCCGACCGCGCCCACGACCCGGACGCGCTGCCGCCGCTGCCCGAGCCGGTGCTGCCGGTGGCCGAGCAGGCCTGGGGCATCCTGGTGGCCGGCGTCGGGGGCACCGGCGTGATCACGATCGGCCAGCTGCTGGGCATGGCGGCCCACCTCGAGGGCAAGGGCGTCGTGACCCAGGACGCCGGCGGCCTGGCGCAAAAGGGCGGCGCGGCCTGGAGCCATGTGCAGATCGCGAACCGGCCCGAATCGCTGTACTGCACCAAGGTCGGCACCGCCGAGGCCGACCTGGTGATCGCCTGCGACGCGATCGTCGCGGCCAAGAAGGACACGCTGGCGGTGATGCGCGAGGGCCGCACCCATGTGGTGTTGAACACCCATGGCACACCGACCGCGGCCTTCGTGCAGCAGCCGGACTGGCAGTTCCCCGGCGCGAACTGCGCGAGCGCGATCGCGCGCGCCGCCGGCACCGAGGTCGGCCAGCTCGACGCCGAGCGGCTCGCCAGCGCGCTGCTGGGCGACGCGATCTACACCAACCCGCTGCTGCTCGGCTACGCGTGGCAGAAGGGCTGGATCCCGCTGAGCCGCGCCGCGCTGCGGCGCGCGATCGAGCTCAACGGCGTGCAGGTCGCGCGCAACCATGCGGCCTTCGAGTGGGGCCGGCGTGCCGCGCACGACCTGGCGGCGGTGCAGGCGCTGACGGCGACGGCGCAGGTGATCCAGATCGTCAAACGGCCCGCGCTGGACGAGACGATCGCAAAGCGCATCGACTTCCTGAGCGCCTACCAGGACGCCGCCTACGCGCAGCGCTACCGCGACGTCGTCGAGCGGGTGCGCGCCGCCGAGGCGCCGCTGCGCTCGACCCGCCTCACCGAGGCGGTGGCGCGCTACCTCTTCAAGCTGATGGCCTACAAGGACGAGTACGAGGTCGCGCGGCTGCACGCCGACCCGGCCTTCCACACCCGGCTGGCCGAGCAGTTCGAGGGCGAGGTCAAGCTCCAGTTCCACCTCGCGCCGCCGCTGCTGGCGCGGCGCAACGAGCGCGGCGAGCTGCAAAAGCGCGCCTACGGGCCGTGGGTGCTCACGGCCTTCCGGGGGCTCGCGAAGCTCAAGGGCCTGCGCGGCCGCTGGTGCGACCCCTTCGGCCACACCGAGGAGCGGCGCGGCGAGCGGGCGCTGATCGGCGAGTACCGCGCGACGGTCGAGGAGCTGCTCGCCGGGCTGGCCGGCGACGTTGCCCCGGCGCGGCTCGCACTGGCGGTGCAGATCGCCTCGCTGCCCGAGCAGCTCCGCGGCTACGGCCACGTGCGCGCCCGCCACCTGGCCGAGGTGCGCCGGTCGTGGGCGACGCTGCTCGCGCAGTGGCGCGGCGCGGCCGCCTGAGCGGCGGCGTTCCTGCAGGATTTTTGAATCGACGCGTGAACCGCGGTGAACCCGCGGGGGTCGGTCGCTGTCTACAGTGACCGTCAACCCGCCGTTCACCCGATGAAGCCGCTCGAACCCCGCTACACCGCCACCGCGATCGCGCTGCACTGGCTGCTCGCCGTCGCGATCCTCGGCAGCATGGCGGTCGGGGCCTACATGAGCGGGCTGGCGCTCTCGCCGCTCAAGCTCAAGCTCTACAACTGGCACAAGTGGGCCGGGATCGCGATCCTGCTGCTCTCGCTGCTGCGCCTGGGCTGGCGTCTCGCTCACCGCCCGCCGCCGCTGCCGGTGCGCGTCGAGGCCACGATGCCCGGCTGGCAGCGCGCCGCCCACCACGCGACCCACGGCCTGATGTATGTGCTGTTCCTCGTCGTGCCGCTGATGGGCTGGGCCTACAGCTCGATGGCGGGCTTTCCGATCGTGTGGTTCGGCGTGCTGCCGCTGCCGGACTTCGTGCCGGTGGACAAGGAGCTCGCCCGGCTCATCAAGCCGGTGCACGGCTGGCTGGCCTACACGCTGCTGGCGCTCATCGCACTGCACGTGGCCGCCGCGCTGAAGCACCAGTTCATCGACCGCGACGGCCTGCTGGCGCGCATGCGCCCGGGCCGCCCCTGATCCCGAGACCCATGAAGACCCTTGCCACCGCCCTGATCGCCGTCGCCGCCGCCGCGACGCTCGCCACCGGCCCGGCCTGCGCCCAGGCCACGCCCGCCAAGCTGCTGCCCGGCAGCGAGATCGCCTTCGTCAGCAAGCAGCTCGGCGTGCCGGTGTCGGGCGTCTTCAAGCGCTTCGACGCCCAGATCGCCTTCGACGCCCGGAACCCGGCGGCCAGCAAGGTGGCCTTCATGATCGACACCGCCAGCGCCACGATCGGCGACCCGGACACCGACCGCGAGCTGCCCAAGGCCGAGTGGTTCGCCAGCGCCAAATTCCCGCAGGCGAGCTTCCAGTCGAGCGCGGTCAAGGCGCTCGGTGGCGGCCGCTACGAGGTCGCCGGCACGCTGACGATCAAGGGCGCGCGCCGCGCGCTGAGCGTGCCGGTGACGCTGGCGCAGGCCGGCACGAACGGCACCGCGAGCGGCAGCTTCACGCTCAAGCGCCTGGACTTCCGCATCGGCGACGGCGAATGGGCCGACACCTCGATGGTCGCCGACGAGGTGCAGGTCACCTTCAAGCTCGCGCTCGCCGGGCTCGGCGCGCCCTGAGCCCTCCTCCATTCCAACCCCACAGGAACCGCCCCACCATGCTGTCGAAGAAGACCCTGATCGCCGCCACCCTGGCGCTGGCCGCCGCCGCGGCCCAGGCCGCACCCGTCACCTACGCGATCGACCCCGGCCACACCTTCGTCACCTTCGAGGTGCTGCACTTCGGCACCTCGACCAACCGCGGCCGCTTCGACAAGAAGCAGGGCTCGGTGACGCTCGACCGCGCCGCCAAGAGCGGCAAGGTCGACATCACGATCGAGACCGGCTCGGTCAGCACCGGCGTCGGCCCCTTCGACAGCCACCTGAAGGGCGCGGACTTCTTCGACGTGGAGATGTACCCGAGCGCGCGCTTCGTCGGCGAGCAGCTGCGCTTCGAGGGCGACAAGCTCGTCGAGGTCGCCGGCACGCTGACGCTGCTCGACAAGAGCCAGCCGGTGCTGCTGAAGGCGAGCAACTTCAACTGCTACATCAACCCGCGGCTGCAGCGCGAGGTCTGCGGCGGCGACTTCGAGACCACGATCCAGCGCAGCCGCTGGGGCATGAGCTACGGCCTGCCCGGCATCCCGGACAATGTGCGGCTGCTGATCCAGGTCGAGGGCGTGCGGCAGTAAGGCGCGCTCCCATGCGGTCGATCGCGCTCGCGTTGTGCGCCGCCGGCGCCGCGGCCGGTGCCACCGCGGCGCCGGCCACCTACGACCTCGACCCCGAGCACAGCTTCGTGCACTTCGAGGTGCTGCACTTCGGCACCGCGACGATCCGCGGCCGGCTCGGCCCGGCGCGCGGCAGCGTCACGCTCGACCGCGAGGCGCGCAACGGCCTGGTCAGCATCGAGCTGCCGATGCACAGCGTCAGCACCGGCCTGGCGCCCTTCGACGCCCACCTGCGGCGCGCCGACCTGCTCGACGTCGAGGCGCACCCGATCGCCTGGTTCGTCGCGCGCCGGCTGCGCTTCGACGCGGCGGACGGCGCGCCGGCGCCGAGCGCCGTCGAGGGCGAGCTCACGCTGCGCGGCGTCAGCCTCGGGCTGACGCTGAGCGCGCGGCGCTTCGGCTGCCACCCGCACCCGCGGCTGCAGCGCGAGGTCTGCGGCGGCGACTTCGAGGGCGAGATCCGGCGCAGCGCCGCCGGCATCGACTACGGCCTGCCCTTCGTGGCCGACCGGGTGCGCATCGTCGTGCAGGTCGAGGGCCTGCGGCGCGAGCACTCTGACAGCGCCGACCGGCCCTAGGCCGCGCCCGTCGGCGGCAGCGGCAGCTCGAGCACGACCGCCCAGCCCTGCGGGTCGGGCCCGCTCGTCAGGCGCGCGCCCAGCGCGGCGGCACGCCGCTGCATGTTCGCCAGGCCGCGCCCGCCCTGGGCGATCGAGGCCGGCACGAACAGCGGCAGCGGCGGCTGCGCGTCACTCCCACCGCTGCGCTGCTGCAGGCCGTTGTCGATCACCGCCAGCGTCAGCCCGCCGTCCTCGCGCGGCGCGAGCCGCAGCCACACCACCGTGGCCTGCGCGTGCTTGAGCACGTTGGTCAGCGCCTCGCGCACGATGCGCTGCACCTGCAGCGTGTCGCCGGCGACGAGCACGCGCTCGCCGGCCACCTCGTCGACCTCCCAGACCAGCCGCACGCCGGCTGCGCGCAGCGAGGGTTCGACGCGAAAGCGCAGCTCGGCCAGCGCCTCGATCAGCGGACGCTGGTCGGCCTCGAGCGAATCGAGCGCGAGCCGCAGCTCGACGAGGCAGTCGTCGAGCGTGAGCTGGAGCTCGCGCAGCGGCTCGTCGAGCGGGCGGCGCCCCTCCTCGCTGCCCTCCGGCGCCGAGGCCTGGCGTGCCAGCTGCGAGGTCAGCGCCAGCGCCGCGACCAGCCGCCCGCCGAGGCCGTCGTGCATCTCGCGCAGGATGCGGTCGCGCTCGGCGTGCGCGGCCTGCTCGCGCTCGCTCGCGCGGGTCAGCGCGAAGGCGGCGGTCAGCTCCTGCTCCTTGCGCGCGACGCGCTGCTGCAGCTCGTCGTTGAGCGCGCGCAGCGCGGCCGCCGAGCGGGCGAACTCGTCGACCAGCAGCCAGGCCAGCACCCCGAGCAGCAGCAAGATGGTGTAGCGGCTCCAGGTCAGCGCGCCGTAGTCGTAGAAGACGCGGAACACCATGAAGTCGCGCGCCCCGACCGCGACGCTGATGCCGGCCGCCGCGGCCAGCAGCAGCGCCGCCGCGCTGCGCTGGCGCAGCGCGGTCGCCGCCAGCACCGCGAACAGCCACAGCACCCCGCCGAGCGTGCCGGCCAGCAACAGGGTGCGCAGCCCCGGCGCGTCGAGGGCCCACAGCCCGGCGGCCAGCACGAGCGCGAGCACGGCCCAGCCCGCCTGCACACGCCGCACGGCGGCGCTGTCGCGGCCGACCGCGGCCAGCGCGTACAGGCTCATCAGCACGACGAACCAGGCGTAGGAGGCATGGAAGAGCACCGTGGCCAGCGCGCTCCAGGCGTCGCTGCCGGGATCGGGCGGGCCGCTCAGGCGCCAGGCCCACAGCAGGCTCGCGGCGCCGAAGCAGGCGTAGACGAAGCGGCGTGCGCGCGCGGCCAGCAGCAGCGCGAGCGCGCCCATCACGCTCGCCGCGGCGCTGACGACCCAGGTGCCGAAGACCTCGTGGTCGAGCCGGGCTCGGTACATCGGCTCGAGCTCGGCCAGCGGGCCGACCCACAGCGTCGACAGCCCGGCGTCGTGCCCCGGCCGGCCCCAGAGCTCGATCTCCAGGCGGTTGCCGACCGGGCGCAGCAGCGCCGCCGGCAGCGGCACCCACACCGGCACGCGGGAGCTGTCGCTCGTCCAGCGGCCGTCCTCGCCCGGCACGCCGAGCGTCAGCAGGGGCTGCTCGTTGAGCTGCACGCGCAGCGCGTTGCCGGCGCGCGGGATGTAGAGCGCCGCCGCCTCGGCATGCAGCGCGGCGTCGGGCAAGACGAGGCGGTAGCGCACCGGCGCGTCGCGCGCGGGTGCGCTGCGCTCCCAGGCATCGGGCAGCACGACGCTGCGTTCGCCGGAGGGCTCGACCAGCACCGCCTCGTGCAGCTCGACCGCGCGGCGCGTGTCCTGCGCCTGGCTGGCGCCGCAGCCGGCCAGCACGGCCAGCGCGAGCGCCAGCAGCGCCGCGGCGATGCGGCGCGGCCGGCTCACGCCCACCCGGGGCGCGTGAGGGCCTGCTCGGCGACGCGGGCGCGCTCGCCGAGCTGCAGCTTGCGGTAGACGTTGCGCACGTCGGTCGCGACGGTGCGCGGCGTGATCAGCAGCCGCTCGGCGATCTCCTCGGTCACGTAGCCGTGCGCGACCAGGCGCAGCACCTCGTGCTCGCGCGTGCTGACCTCGTGGCCGCCGCCCTCGGCCGGCTCGAGATCGAGCAGGCCGGAGATCGGCGCCAGGCCCGAGTCCGGCCCGGCCTCGCGCGCCGCCGGTTCGGGCGCGAGGCCGGCATCGCGGAAGCGCTTGAGCAGGTGGCGCGCGATGCCCGGCGAGATCGGCGACTCGCCGCGCGCGGCCTGCTGGACCGCGCGCACCAGCTCCTCGGCGGTGCAGCCCTTGAGGAAATAGCCGTCGGCGCCGGCCTCGATCGCGCGGATCACGCGCGTCTCGTCGCCGAACACCGAGAACACCAGGATGTGCGGGTGCCAGACGCCGTCGATCGCCGGCGCGTGGCTGAGCTCGCCGATCAGCTCGGTGCCGTCGCCGTCGGGCAGACCGAGATCGGAGAGCAGCACGTCGGGGCGGCACTGCGGCAGCTCGCTGCGCGCCGTCGCGAGCCGGCTGGCGTGGCCGACGCAGCGCATGCCCGGCGCCTCGTTCAGGGCCTCGCGCACATGTTGCGACACCAGCGGGTCGTCCTCGACCAGGTAGACGGTGAGCACGCAGGTCTCCTCGGATGCACTTGTTGTGCGGGCATTGTGGCGCCGCCCCGCGCGCGGCACACCCCCGAGCGCGGGGCGCGTGGCGCCGGCGCCGCGCTCAGGGGGGCACGGCCGCGAAGGACTGCGCGCTGGCGCGCGGCCAGTAGAGCCGGAACACCTGGTGCGGCCAGTCGGCCTCGCCGCGCTCGGCGGCCAGCAGCGCGCCCGGCTGGACGAAAGGCAGCAGGTTGGCGAGCAGCTTGACCTCGTGGTCGGCGATGCGCCGCACGATGTGCGCGGCGCTGATCTCCTGCGGGTGGTTCAGGCCGGCGGCCTGCACCAGCTCCTTGAGCGCCTTGAGCGTGTTGTCGTGGAACTGCCGCACGCGCTCGGCCTTGCTCGGCACGACCAGCGCGCGCTGGCGCAGCGGGTCCTGGGTGGTCACGCCGGTCGGGCAGTGGCCGGTGTGGCAGTTCTGCGCCTGGATGCAGCCGAGCGCGAACATGAAGCCGCGCGCGGCATTGCACCAGTCGGCGCCGAGCGCCATCAGCCGCGCGATGTCGAAGGCGCTGACGACCTTGCCGGCGCAGCCGAGCTGGATGCGATCGCGCAGGCCCAGGCCGGTCAGCGTGTTGTGCACCAGCAGCAGCCCCTCCTGCAGCGGCGCGCCGACGTGGTCGGTGAACTCCAGCGGCGCCGCGCCGGTGCCACCCTCGGCGCCGTCGACGACGATGAAGTCGGGCAGCAGCTGCGTCTCGCGCATCGCCTTGGCGATCGCGAACCATTCCCAGGGGTGACCGATGCACAGCTTGAAGCCGACCGGCTTGCCGCCCGAGAGCGTGCGCAGCCGCTCGAGGAACTGCAGCATCTCGATGGGCGTCGCGAAGGCGCCGTGGCGCGCCGGGCTGACGCAGTCCACGCCCGCCGGCACGCCGCGCGCCGCGGCGATCTCGGGCGTGACCTTGGCGCCCGGCAGCACGCCGCCGTGGCCGGGCTTGGCGCCCTGGCTGAGCTTGAGCTCGATGAGCTTGACCTGCGGGTCGCGCGCGTTCTCGGCGAAGCGCTGCTCGCTGAAGGAGCCGTCGTCGTGGCGGCAGCCGAAGTAGCCCGAGCCGATCTCCCAGATCAGGTCGCCGCCATGCTCGCGGTGGTAGCGGCTGATCGAGCCCTCGCCGGTGTCGTGCGCGAAGCCGCCGGCCCTGGCGCCGGCGTTGAGCGCCAGGATGGCGTTGGCGCTGAGCGCGCCGAAGCTCATCGCCGAGATGTTGAAGACGCTGGCGCTGTAGGGCTGGGTGCAGCTGGGCGCGCTGCCGATCGTCACGCGGAAGTCGTGGCCGGCGAGCTCGGTCGGCGCGATCGAGTGGTTGATCCATTCGTAGCCCTGCGCGCCGACGTCCATCTGCGTGCCGAAGGGGCGCTTGTCGGGCTCGCCCTTGGCGCGCTGGTAGACCAGCGAGCGCTGCTGGCGCGAGAACGGCACCGCCTCGCGGTCGCTCTCGAGGAAGTACTGGCGCAGCTCGGGGCGGATGAATTCGAGCAGGAAGCGCAGGTGGCCGATCACCGGGTAGTTGCGCAGCACCGCGCGCGGCTGCTGGCGCACGTCGTGCCAGCCGGTCAGCACCAGCGCGCCGAAGGCCAGCGTCGCGAGCGCGCCCTGGCCGGAGACGACCCACGTCAGCGCCGCCAGCAGGAAGCCGACGCCGCAGGCCAGCCAGCTCAGGTACCGCAGCGGGACCTGCTCGTTCAGGCGCGACAACCAGGCGGGCATGGCCCCTCCTCGCGGACCGGGGGCGGCCCGCCTGCGGGCGATGCTAGCCGCGCGCTGACCTGCCGATCACGCGTCAAGCCGCGAAGAAGCGCCGCAGTTCGTCGGCGCAGCGCTCCGGCTGCTCCTCGGGCAGGAAGTGGCCGGCGGCGAGCGCGGCGCCGCTGACCCGGCCGTCGCAGGCCGCGCGCCAGTCCGCCAGCGGCTGGAACAGCCGTGCGATCACGCCGCGCTCGCCCCACAGCACGTGCAGGTCGCAGGCGATGCGCACGCCCTGCTCGCGCGAGGCGCGGTCGTGCTCGAGGTCGATCGAGGCGGCGGCACGGTAGTCCTCGCAGGCGGCGTGGATGCCGGCGGGGTGGCAGAAGCCGGCCTCGTAGTCGGCCAGGGCCTCGGGCTCGACATGCGCGAGCCCGCCCGCGCCCCAGCCGCCGAGGGTGTGGCGCAGGTACCAGGAGGCGTCGGCGCCGATCAGCCGCTCGGGCAGCGGCGCCGGCTGGGTCAGGAAGAACCAGTGGTAGTAGGCCTGGGCAAAGGCCTGGTCGCTGCGCTCGTACATCGTCAGCGTCGGCACGATGTCGAGCACGCACAGCTTCGCGACCGCCCCGGGGTGGTCGAGCGCCAGGCGGTGCGCGACGCGAGCGCCGCGGTCGTGGCCGGCGACGAGGAAGCGCGTGTGGCCGAGCGCGCGCATCAGCGCGACCATATCGGCGGCCATCGTGCGCTTGCTGTAATTGCCGTGATCGGGCGCGCCGGCCGGCTGGGCCGAGCGGCCATAGCCGCGCAGGTCCACCAGCACGAGCCGGAAGTCCGCCGCCAGGCGCTGCGCGACGCGCCGCCACAGCGCATGCGTCTGCGGGTAGCCGTGCAGCAGCAGCAGCGGTGGCGCATCGCGGCGCCCGCCGCAGCGCGCGAAGATCGTCGTGCCGTTGACCGCGTGCACCGCGGCCTCATACCCCTCGAACCCGTCCATGCGCGCCTCCGGGGCGCGCCGATATACTTCGCGCCACAGCGCCGATTTGATCCGGATTGCGGGCGCTCAACAAATGCAGCTAAAGAGGGGCCCCGCGACACGCAGCGTCACCCGGCCTCGCTAGCTTCAGCGACGCCGGGTTTTGTTTTTCTGCTGCTGCCGTCTCCGCGCCCATGTCTTCCGTCGGGATCGTCACCCCCCAGAGCCTCCGGCTCAGCCACCCGCTGCCGCTGCAAAGCGGCGCCGTGCTGCCCGAGTGCACGCTGGTCTACGAGACCTACGGCCGGCTCAACGCCGACCGCAGCAATGCGGTGCTGGTGTGCCACGCGCTCAACGCCTCGCACCATGTCGCCGGGCGCTATGCGGACCAGGAGCGCAGCGAGGGCTGGTGGGACAACCTGGTCGGCCCGGGCAAGCCGCTGGACACCGAGCGCTTCTTCGTGATCGGGGTCAACAACCCGGGCTCGTGCTTCGGCTCGACCGGCCCGATGCACGAGCGCCCCGGCACCGGCCGCCCCTGGGGCGCGGACTTCCCGGTCGTCACCGTCGAGGACTGGGTCGACGCGCAGGCGCGGCTGCTCGACGCGCTCGGGATCGAGCAGCTCGCCGCGGTGATCGGCGGCAGCCTCGGCGGCATGCAGGCGCTGTCGTGGACGCTGCGCCACCCCGCGCGCGTGCGCCATGCGATCGTGATCGCCTCGGCGCCCAACCTCAGCGCGCAGAACATCGCCTTCAACGAGGTGGCGCGCCGCGCCATCGTCACCGACCCGGACTTCCACGGCGGCCATTTCTACGCCCACGGCGTGGTGCCCAAGCGCGGCCTGCGGGTGGCGCGCATGGTCGGCCACATCACCTACCTGTCCGACGACGTGATGGCCAGCAAGTTCGGCCGCCAGCTGCGCCACGGCGAGCTCGCCTACACCACGACGGACATCGAGTTCCAGATCGAGAGCTACCTGCGCTACCAGGGCGACAAGTTCAGCGAGTACTTCGACGCCAACACCTACTTGCTGATCACCCGCGCGCTCGACTACTTCGACCCGGCGCGCGCCCACGGCGGCGACCTCGGCCGCGCGCTCGCCGCCGCGACGGCGAAGTTCCTCGTCATCAGCTTCACGACCGACTGGCGCTTCTCGCCCGAGCGCTCGCGCGAGATCGTCAAGGCCCTGGTCGCGAACCGGTGCGACGTGAGCTCCGCCGAGATCGACGCGCCGCACGGCCACGACGCCTTCCTGATGGAC
>DATMJX010000064.1:0-4634 GCA_035553715.1 Methylibium sp. | reverse complement strand
ATCGGCAGCGGCGCGCAGCAGCGCGTGGCCGAGCAGATCAAGGGCCTGGGCTCCAACATCATGCTGGTGCTGCCCGGCACCCAGACCGCCGGCGGCGTGCGCCTGGGCGCGCAGACCGGTCAGGCGCTGACGGAGGACGATGCCGAGGCGATCGCCCGCGAGGTCGCCGAGGTGCAGGTGGCCGCACCGACGCTGCGCACCGGCGTGCAGGTGGTCGCCGCCAACGCCAACTGGGCGACCTCGGCGCTGGGCATCACGCCCGACTACCTGGAGGCGCGGGAGTGGCCGGTCGCCCAGGGCCGCAACTTCGAGCCCGGCGAGGTGAGCGGCTCCGGCAAGGTGGCGCTGGTCGGCGCGACGGTGGCGCAGCAGCTCTTCGGCGACGCTGACCCGATCGACCAGGTGATCCGCGTCAAGAAGGTGCCGCTGACCATCGTCGGCGTGCTCGCGCCCAAGGGCCAGAACAGCCTCGGCCAGGACCAGGACGACACCGTGATGGTGCCGATCTCGACCTTCCGCAACCGCATCCAGGGCCAGGCCGGCGGGCGCCTCAAGCGCGTCGGCGCGATCAACGTCAAGGTGCGCGAGGGCGACAGCATGGCGCTGGCCGAGGAGGGCATCCGCGAGCTGCTGCGCCAGCGCCACCGCCTGCAGCCGGGCGCCGACGACGACTTCAGCGTGCGCAACCTCACCGAGCTGCTGCAGGCCCAGGAGGCGGCCAGCCGCGTGCTCGCGCTGCTGCTGGCCGCCGTGGCCGGCGTGAGCCTGGTGGTCGGCGGCATCGGCATCATGAACATCATGCTGGTCAGCGTGACCGAGCGCACCCGCGAGATCGGCCTGCGCATGGCCGTGGGCGCGAGGAGCCGCGACATCCTGGCGCAGTTCCTGATCGAGGCGGTGACGCTGAGCCTGGTGGGCGGCGCGATCGGCATCGCGCTGGGCCTGCTGGCCAGCGGGGCGGTCGCGACCTTCGCTGGCTGGCAGGTCGCGGTGCAGCCGGCCGCGATCGGGCTGGCGGTGTGCTTCTCAGCGGCGGTCGGCGTGTTCTTCGGCTGGTATCCGGCGAAGCGGGCGGCGGGGTTGTTGCCGATCGAGGCACTGCGCCACGAGTAGCGGGTGCGGCCTGCAGGGGCTGAACAGGATGCCGCGTAGGGGCGATTCGCACTATCGCGCCGCGAACGGAAAGGCATGCTGGCCGAGGCAGTGCCTAGAGCGCCGCGCGGCACAATGTTCCTATCTTTTGATGGAAAAAACATGGCCGACACACAAGACTTGCCGGACCCGGACGACGAAGACGTTGAGGACCTTGATGAGATAAACGAAGTCATCCCGACCGCCTACACCATCACTTCTTACGGGGCGGACTACCCCGTTGATGGCTTAGTGAAGCGGCTTGATCAAGGTGACATCGTGGTACCGCTCTTTAGCCTTAAGCCAGAGGAAGGGCAATCTACGGTCGGCTTCCAACGCGAGTTCGTATGGAAGAAGCCTCAGTGTGACCGTTTCATTGAGTCACTTCTGCTCGGACTTCCCGTACCAGGCATCTTCCTAGTGAAGGAGCCTTCCGGTAAGCACCTTGTACTAGACGGCCAGCAGCGCCTCAAGACGCTTCAGGCGTTTTATGCCGGAGTCTTCCAGGCGAAAGAGTTTTTCCTCGAGAACGTACAAGAGAAATGGCGTGGCGCAACCTACAAAACCTTGCAAGCGGAAGACCGGCGTCGCCTCGACGACAGCATCATTCACGCGACTATCGTCCGACAAGATGAGCCTTCCGACGATCAAAGCAGCATCTACTTGATCTTTGAGCGCCTTAATTCTGGTGGTACGTTTTTGCAGCCTCAAGAAATTCGTGTGGCTCTGTATCACGGTAGGTTGGCTGCCCTGTTGAGCTCCTTGAATACAAACCCTTCTTGGCGAGCTCTCTACGGGAAGAAAAGTTCTCGACTCAAAGACCTTGAGCTGATCCTGCGCTTCTTCGCGCTCTACTACCATGCGCAGCAGTATCGCCGGCCCATGAAGGAGTTTTTGAATCGGTATATGGCGAAGAACGTTGACCTCAAGCCCGAAGACGAGGAAGAACTGCGGCATCTGTTCGACGCCACAGTTGACGCAATACACAAGTTTATTGGCCCACGGGCGTTCCGCCTGAAGAGTGCTGTTAATGCTGCAATTCTCGACTCCGTAATGGTTGGCGTTGCGCGCCGCCTTGTTGCACGCGAGGTGGTCAAGCCTGAGTCCTTTGCTGACGCGTATCGAACATTGCTTAACAACGAGGGCTTCGGGGCGGCAACAAGTCGGTCGACCGCCGATGAGGATTTCGTCAAGACTCGGCTTGACCAAGCTGTGGCCGCTTTTGCCGCGGTGGAATGAGCGGGCGGCGAGAGATCCATCGATTGAGGGGGCGGCTTGATGCCGCCTTTAAGCGAGCGCCTGATTCGACCGCAGACCTCGAGTTTCAGGCTGACTTTGCGAAGTACCTTTGTGTACTGGTCTCGGGGTACCTTGAGAGCGCGCTATGTGCGTTACTACTCGGCTACTCGCAGTCGCGCAGCGCGCCAGAAGTTGCGTCGTTCGTTGAGCGGCAACTAGGGCCGTGGACTAACCCGAAGGCGGAGAAGATCATTGATCTGTTTGGGACCTTCAGCCCCGGTTGGCGAGATGATTTGATGACTTTTCTTGTCGATCAACGTAAAGACAGCCTCAACAGCTTGGTTGCTCTTCGCCACAAAATCGCTCATGGAGAGTCTGTTGGCACTAGCCTCTCTCAGATTCGGGCGCACTACAGCGTAGTCAACGACGTCATCGAGCACATCGCCAACCTCGTAGACCCGTAGCTCAACCATCGCGCTCGAGCGGGTGACACCAACCGCCTTCGCGAACCGTTGATGCGCGAGTGTGTCGGACGCAGCAACGCGGTCGCTGCTCGGCACGGCCCAGCCAGCGCTTGCGGCGTCGGGACACGCGGCGCCGCTAAGATGCCCAGCTTTGCCCCTGGGGAGCCTGCTTGGACGATGTGACGTGGGTCTTGCTGCTGAAGGCGGCCGTGCTCGGCCTCGTCGAGGGCATCACCGAGTTCCTGCCGATCTCCAGCACCGGGCACCTGATCCTCGCTGGCGCGCTGCTGGACTTCGATGGCGCGCACGCCAAGGTGTTCGAGATTGCGATCCAGACCGGCGCGATGTTCGCGGTGGTCTGGCAGTACCGCGAGCGGCTCGGCCGCACCGTCGCCGGCCTTGGGCACGACCCGGTGGCGCGGCGCTTCGCGTCCAACGTGGCGATCGCCTTCGCGCCGGCGGTGGTGTTCGGCCTGCTGCTCGGCGGCTGGATCAAGGCGCACCTGTTCCACCCGGTGCCGGTGGCCGCGGCGCTGATCGTCGGTGGCGTGCTGATCCTGTGGATCGAGCGGCGCCACAAGCGGCTGTACGGCGAGCGCGACCTCGAGGGCGGGCGCGTCGCGCGCGTCGAGACGGTCGACGACATGAGCGCGCTCGACGCGCTGCAGGTCGGGCTGCTGCAATGCCTGGCGCTCTTTCCCGGCACCAGCCGCTCAGGCGCCACGATCATCGGCGCGCTGCTGCTGGGCTTCTCGCGCAAGGCCTCGACCGAGTTCAGCTTCTACCTCGGCATCCCGACGCTGATGGGCGCCGGCGCTTATTCGGTGTGGAAGCAGCGCGAGCTGCTCGCCTGGGCCGATGCGCCGATGTTCGCGCTTGGCACTGCCGTGGCGTTCGCCAGTGCGTTGGCCTGCATCCGCTGGCTGATCCGCTATGTCTCGACACATGACTTCGTGCCTTTCGCCTGGTACCGCATCGGCTTCGGTGCGCTGGTGCTGCTGAGCGCCTGGAGCGGCGTGGTGGACTGGGCGGCCTGAAGCGGCGCGGCCCCAGGGTTTTTCTGGGGGACGGTGCGTAAGGTTTGGCGCAGTGGGGCGACCGACGGTCAGCGGGCCATGAGGCCCGTTGCTTCTGCCGCATGAGGCAGGGGCTTCGCAACCGGCTTTACGGAGGACCCCCATGACGATCAAGACCACCCCTGCGGCACTGGCCAGCGCAGCCGCGCTGTTCGCTCTTTCGGCCAGCGTCTTTGCCGCCCAGCCCCCGGCGGGCAGCTCGGGCGCCGCGGTTGCCGCCAGCGACAAGGTGCATTGCTACGGCGTGCACGAGTGCAAGGGCAACAGCGACTGCAAGACGGCCGAGAATGCCTGCAAGGGCCAGAACGCCTGCAAGGGCCACGGCTTCAAGGGCATGGCGGCCAAGGCCTGTCTGGATGCGGGCGGCACGATCGGCGACATCGCGGCCAAGTAAGCGCAGCGCGGGCTGCCGAGGCGGGCCGGTGGGCGCGTCTCGGCGCCACCGTCCCATGAACACGACCAGGCTGCCCAACAAGCCCGAGGCCGGATTCGGCCTGGGTCTGCGCGCCGCGCATTACCACGAGCTGCTCGATCCGCAGGGCGACGCGCCGCGGCGCATCGACTGGCTCGAGATCATTTCCGAGAACTACCTGGTGCCCGGCGGCAAGCCGCTGGCGATGCTGGAGGCGGCGCGCGAGCGCTGGCCGGCGATGGCGATGCACGGCGTGTCGATGTCGATCGGCTCGGTCCAAGGTCCCGACGCGGACTACCTCCAGGCCCTGGC
>DATMJX010000063.1:0-4828 GCA_035553715.1 Methylibium sp. | reverse complement strand
GGCGGCCTCCTCGCGGATCTTGCGGTGCAGCTGGCGCAGGCCCTCGAACACGCCGTAGTCGAGATAGCGGCGGAAGACGAAGGCGACCACCAGGTCGCGCAGCGGCAGCGCCTCGCCGTTGTGCATCGCCGCGGCCGTGCCGCGCTACCTGCCGCTGGTGGTCGGCGACGCCGTGCGCAGCTATCTCGGCCAGGCGCTGCAGGGCGGCCGGGCCTTCGGCGTCGCGGTGCGGCTGCGCGGCGATCTGGCCGACTTCCCCTTCGCGACGCCGGACCTGGGCGAGTTCCGCGTCGCGGCGCAGCTCGACGACGTGCGCTTCGCCTACATGCCGGCCGAGCCCGGCTGGCTCGGCGACCCGGCCGACGTCGAGCGCCGCCCGTGGCCGGCCTTCGCCGACGTGCGCGGCGAGCTGGTGTTCGAGCGGCAGTCGATGCAGCTCAAGCGCCTGAGCGCCACGTTGCCCGGCGTCGGCAGCGGTGCCCTGACGGTGCGCGAGGTCAGCGGCGGCATCGCCGATCTCGGCGCCGACGCGCCACGGCTGACGATCGACGGCCGCGCGCGCGGGCCGCTCGACGACGCCCTGCGCTACCTCGGTGCCACCCCGATCGGCGGCTGGCTCGGCGACGGCCTCGCGCAGGCGAGCGCCCGCGGCGGGACGCAGGCGCCAATGGAGCTGCAGCTCGGTCTGGACATCCCGCTCGACACGGCGGACGACACCCGCGTGCGCGGCGCGCTGCAACTGGCCGGCAACGACCTGCGGCTGAGCCCCGGCACGCCGCTGCTGACCGGCACGCGCGCGCGCATCGCCTTCACCGAGTCGAGCTTCTCGCTCGCGCAGGGCAGCGCGCGCGTGCTCGGCGGCGACACGCAGTTCGACGGCGCGCGGCAAGCCGACGGCAGCCTGCGCTTCAACGTCCAGGGCACGCTGGCCGCCGAGGCGCTCAAGCGCGCCGTGGAGCTCGGCCCGCTCGCCCGCGCGGCCACGCCGCTGAGCGGACAGACCGGCTACAAGCTGGCGTTGGGCTTCGTCCGCGACCAGATCGAGTGGCAGCTGCGCAGCGACCTCGTCGGCCTCGCGATCGAGCTCCCGGCCCCGCTGGGCAAGCGCGCCGAGCAGGCGCTGCCGCTGCGCGCCCAGGTGGCACTGCAGCCGAGCCCCGGCCCGGATGCCTTGCCGCGCGATCTGTTGCGCCTCGATCTCGGGGCCGATGGCGCACGCGTGCTGCAAGGGCAGTACCTGCGCGAGCTGGCCCCCGGCGGCGCCCAGGTGCTGCGCGGCGCGCTCGCGCTCGGCCGCGCCGAACCGACGCTGCCCGCCGAGGGCGTCAGCGCCCAGGTGCAGCTCGCCGAGCTCGACCTGGCCGCCTGGCAGCATGCCGCCGACACGCTCGCGGCCGCCCCCGGCGCCGCCGCGGCGGCCGACTCGCCCTACGCGCCGGGCTCGGTCACGCTGCGCGCCCAGCAGCTGCAGGCGGCGGGCTACACCCTGCACCGGCTCGCGGCCCAGCTGCGCCGCGGCCGTGGCGCCGAATCCGGGCTGTGGCGCGCCGAGCTCGACGCCGACGAGCTCGCCGGCCGCGCCGAGTACCTGGCGCCGGGCCCGTCGGACGGCAGCGGCCGCGTCGTCGCACGGCTCGCGCGCCTAGCCCTGCCCAAGGGCGGCGACGATGCGGTCAGCGCACTGCTCGACCAGGCGCCGGCGTCGAGCGTGCCGGCACTCGACATCGTCGTCGAGGACTTCGAGCTGCGCGGCAAGAAGCTCGGGCGCCTCGAGATCGAGGCCGAGAACCGCGCCCCCGACAGCGGCACGGCCACGGCCGGCGACTGGGAGCTCAAGCGCCTGCGCCTCGCGACGCCGGAGGCCGTGCTCGACGCGACCGGCCGCTGGCTGGCCGCGCCGCGCCCCGGCATCGCCCGGCGCACCGTGCTCGATTTCAAGCTCGCGGTCGACAACGGCGGCGCGCTGCTGACGCGACTCGGCGAGACCGAGGTGCTGCGCGGCGCCAAGGGCAGCATCGACGGCAAGATCGAATGGCTCGGCTCGCCGCTGGACATCGACTACGCCAGCCTCGGCGGGCGCCTGCGCGTCGATTTCGGCCGCGGCCAGTTCCTGCCGGCCGAGCCGGGGCTGTTCAAGCTGCTGGGCGTGCTCAGCCTGCAGTCGCTGCCGCGACGGCTGCTGCTCGACTTCCGCGACGTGTTCTCCACCGGCTTCGCCTTCGACGCGATGAGCGGCGACCTGCAGCTCGGCCAGGGCGTGGCCCACACCAGCAACCTGCGGCTGCGTGGCGTGCAGGCGGTGGTGCTGATGGAGGGCAGCGCCGACGTCGAGCGCGAGACCCAGGACCTGCGCGTCGTCGTGGTGCCCGAGATCAACGCCGGCGCCGCCTCGCTGGCCTATGCGGCGATCAACCCGGCGGTGGGGCTCGGCTCCTTCCTGGCGCAGCTGTTCCTGCGCCGCCCGCTGGCCGAGGCCGGCACGCGCGAGTTCCGCGTCACCGGCCCCTGGGCCGCGCCACAGGTCGAGCGCGTCGAGCGCCGCAGCGGCACGCGCGAGGCCGACGCCAACCCGCCCTCCTGAGCCCCGCCACCGACGAGGAGCCCCGATGAAGATCGCCGCCGTACAGATGCTGTCCACGCCCGACCTGGGCCGCAACCTCGAGCGTGCCGCCGCCCTGGTGGCCGAGGCCGCGGCGGCTGGCGCCGAGCTGGTCGGCCTGCCCGAGTACTTCTGCCTGATGGGCCAGCACGACCGCGACAAGCTCGCGCACGCCGAGCCCCTCGGCAACGGCCCGATCCAGCGCATGCTCGCTGACACCGCACGCCGCCACCGCCTCTGGCTGAGCGGTGGCACGCTGCCGCTGGCGATCGGCGACGACCCGGCGCACGCCCACAACAGCACGCTGGTGTTCGGTCCGGACGGCCAGCGCGTCGCGCGGTACGACAAGATCCACCTGTTCCGCTTCGACGACGGCGAGCGCCGCTACGACGAGGCAGCGACGCTCGCGCCGGGCCAGAAGCCGGTCGCCTTCACCGTGACCGACCGCGCCGGCCACGAATGGCGCGTCGGCCTGAGCGTGTGCTACGACCTGCGCTTTCCCGAGCTCTACCGCGGCCTGTGCCGCCCGCCCTGCGACCTGCTGATGGTGCCGGCCGCCTTCACCTACCCGACCGGCGAGGCGCACTGGGAGCTGCTGCTGCGCGCCCGCGCGGTCGAGAACCAGTGCTATGTGCTCGCGCCGGCGCAAGGCGGCCTGCACGAGAACGGTCGCCGCACCTGGGGGCATTCGCTCGCGGTGGGGCCCTGGGGCGAGGTGCTCGCGGTGCGCACCGAGGACGGCGAGGGGGTGATCGTCGCCGAGCTGAGCGCCGAGCGCCTGCAGCAGGTGCGCACGCAGCTGCCGGCGCTGCAGCACCGCGTCGGCTGAGCCGCTCGACAGAGCGGTCGCGCGACCCGCCGCGCCGGTCCGCGCGAGCTCAGCGCGCCGGCCCCAGCCTTGCCAGCTGGCGGTCGTGCCAGCGTGACAGCAGCGCGAGCGCCACCACCGCGCCGAGCAGCGCCATGAACATGTCCGATTGCGTGTCCCAGGGATCGCCCTGGGTGCCGAGAAACTCGTCGGCCCCCTGCCCCAGCGCCAGCGCGGCGCCCCACTCGACGAGCTCGTAGCCGGCGCTGACGGCCAGCACCACGCACACCACCAGGAAGGCCCGCATGCGCCGGCCGGCGACATGGCGGCCGCGCAACAGGATCTCGCGCGCCGCCATCGCCGGCACGAAGCCCTGCATGAAGTGGCCGATCTTGTCGTAGGGGTTGCGTCCCAGCCCCAGCAGCTCCTGTAGCCAGAAGCCGAGCGGCACGCGCGCATAGGTGTAGGCACCGCCGAGCATCAGCACCGCGGCGTGGGCGAAGATCAGCGCGTAGAGCAGCGTCGTCAGCGGGTGGCGCTCGCGCGTGACCCAGAGCACGGGCAACACCACCAGCACCGGCAGCACCTCCAGCAGCCAGGTCGTGCGGTCCGCCGGGCCGGCGGCCGACCCCAGCAGCAGCGCGATCAGGGCAACAGAGTAGGCGAGCAGTCCTCGTTGCGTCATCGTGCAGCCCCCGCGCAGCGTCCCCTGCCGGCTGCGCCCGGCATCGCCTTGTCCGCAGCCCTAATGCGAAAAGGCGCTCACCGGGAGCGCCTTTTCTGTGTTGGTTGCGGGGGCAGGATTTGAACCTACGACCTTTGGGTTATGAGCCCAACGAGCTACCAGACTGCTCCACCCCGCGACTGAGTCTGAAAGTATAGCACGTTGCCGGCGTCAGAGCCCGGCCGCATCGAGACTTTGGCTGAAGCGCTTGGCGTTCTGAAAGCCGATCACTCGCAGCCCCTCGAGCTCGCGCCCGCTGGCGTCGAAGAACACGATGCCCGGTGGACCGAACAGCTTGAACCGCTTGAGCAGCGCGCGATCGGCCTCGGTGTTGCGCGTTACGTCGGCCTGCAAGAGCAGGGCCTTGCCGAGGCGCGCGCGGATCGCCGGGTCGCTGAAGGTGTAGCGCTCCATTTCCTTGCAGCTCACACACCAGTCGGCATAGAAATCCAGCATCACCGGTCGGCCTGCGCCGCGCAGTGCGGCGTCGAGTTCGTCGACGCTGGCCACGCGGCGGAATGCAAGCCCCTCGGACTCGGGAACGATGGCACGGGCGTCCTCGCCGCCTGCGGTCGTGGTCGCCGCAAGCCCTGCGGGGGCGGCGGCGAAGGGTTGCAGCGGCTGCAGCGGGTCTCGCGCGCCAGCTGCCGCGCCGACGAGCTCGACGGCCCCGGTGATCGCCAGGGCGACCCCCGCC
>DATMJX010000062.1:0-8622 GCA_035553715.1 Methylibium sp. | reverse complement strand
GGCACAGAACAGGCAGGCGCCGGCGATCGCTGCCGCGGCCAGCGCCATCGGCGAGGCGCGGAAGTCGGCCCACAGCTCGCTGTCGAAGAAGCGGCGCAGCGCGTCCATGCTCACGTTCCGGCGGCACCGCGCTCGACGCGCAGGCGCGGGTCGACCGCGAAGTACAGCAGGTCCACGACCAGGTTGATCGCGACGAAGATCAGCGCCACCAGGCACAGGTAGGCCGCCATCACCGGCACGTCGGCGAAGCTCACCGCCTGGATGAACAGCAGCCCCATGCCAGGCCACTGGAACACCGTCTCGGTGATGATCGCGAAGGCGATCAGCGAGCCGAGCTGCAGGCCGGTGATCGTGATCACCGGCACCAGCGTGTTGCGCAGCGCATGGCCGAAATGCACTGCGCGGTCGCTGAGGCCGCGGGCGCGCGCGAACCGGATGTAGTCGCTGCGCAGCACCTCCAGCATCTCGGCACGCACCAGCCGCAGGATCAGCGCCAGCTGGAACACCGCCAGCGTCACCGCCGGCAGCACGAGGTGCTTCCAGCCGTCGACGCTGAGCCAGCCGGTGCTCCACCACGAGCCGAGCGCGACGACCTCGCCGCGCCCGAAGCTGGGCAACCAGTTCAGCCACACCGAGAACAGCAGGATCAGCAGGATGCCGATCAGGAAGGTGGGCAGCGACACGCCCAGCAGCGACACCGTCATCAGCAGCTGCGACAGCGCCGTGCCGCGCTTGAGCGCCGCGAGCACGCCCATCGGGATGCCGAGCGCGAGCGCCAGCAGCGCGGCGGTGAGGGCCAGCTCCAGCGTGGCCGGCAGGCGCTCGGCGATCAGCGTCGAGACCTTGCGGCCCTGCCGCAGGCTCAGCCCGAACTCGCCGCGCAACGCATTGCCGACGAAATGCACGAACTGCACGGGGGCCGGCGCGTCCAGGCCGAGCTCGGCGCGCAACTGCGCACGCTGCTCGGACGTCGCGTCCTGGCCAAGCAGGTTGGTGATCGGATCGCCGACATGCTGGAACAGCAGGAAGGCGATGAAGGCCACCGTGAGCATCACGGCGACGGCCTGCGCGAGTCGGCGGAGGATGAAGGCGAGCATCGAGCGTTCAGTCGACCCGCACGGACGGCATGTCGATGCGGTTGTCGGCACGGTGGCGCATCGTCACCGACCTCTTCATCGCCCAGGGAATCATCTGATGGTGCAGCGGGATGTGCGAGACCTCCTGCTTCGCCAACACGAGCGCCTGCTCCATCAGCGCGGTGCGCAGCGTCGGGTCGCTCTCCTGCTTGATGCGCTCGATCAGCGCGTCGGCCTGCGGGTTGCTGTAGCGCCCGACGTTGAAATTGCCGTCGCCCTGCGCGCCGACGCTGCGCACCAGCGACTGCAGTGCGTACAGCGCATCGAAGGTCGGCACGCCCCAGCCGAGCATGAAGATGCTGGCCTCGTGCCGCTGCAACATCGGAAAGTAAGTGACCAGCGGCAGCGTGCGCAGCCGGGCCTTGACGCCAATGCGCGCCCACATCGCGGCGACCGCCTGGCAGATCTCCTCGTCGTTGATGTAGCGGTTGTTCGGGCAGGCGAAGTCGACCTCGAAGCCACCCGCATAGCCGGCCTCGGCCATCAGGCGCTTCGCCGCCGCGGGGTCATGGGGCGCGCGCTGGTCGAGCGCCTTCGTCCAGCCGGCCACCTGCGGCGGCACGAGGGTGCCGGTCGGCGCGCTCAGCCCGCGCATGATGCTGCGCTGGATCGCCGCCGCATCGATCGCCTGTGACAGCGCGCGGCGCACACGCAGGTCCTTCAAGGGGTTGCGGCCTTTGATGTTCGAACCCGGCAGCTCGTCGCGGAACAGGTCCAGGCCGAAGAAGATCGTGCGGTTCTCGAGCCCGTCGAGCACCTTCAGCTGCGGCGTCGCGCGCAGCCTTGGCAGGTCGGCAGGCGCCGGGTCGAGCACCATGTCGAGTTCGCCCGACAGCAGTGCAGCGACGCGCGTGGCCTCGGCCTTGATCGGCGTGTAGACGACCTCGCTCACATTGCCGGTCTTGCGCCCAGCCGCGAGCCCCCACCAGTCGCGGTTCTCGACCAGGCGCAGGCGCACATCGGGTTGCCAGGACTCGAGCCGGTAGGGCCCGGTGCCGTTGGCATGGCGATGGGCGTGGTTCTCCTCGGCGCTGCGGAGGTCCTTGGGCGTCGTCGAGCGGTGCTGCTCCGCCCAGGCCTTGCTCATCATGCGCAGCTCGGTGAGCTGGCGTAGCAGCACGGGGTTCGGGCCTTGGGTGTGGATGTCGATCGTCGCGTCATCGACCTTGACGACACGCGCGATGCCCTGGGTGTAGACGCCGAAGTTCGAGGCCGGGTCCATCGCGCGCTGCAGCGAGAACACCGCATCGTCGGCACCAAAGGCGTTGCCGTCTTGGAAGCGCACGCCACGACGCAGCGTGATGCGCATCTGCGTCGGCGACAGTGCCTTCCAGCCGGTCGCGAGCTCGGGCACGACCTGGAAGCGCTCGTCATAGCGAAACAGCGCCTCGTACACCATCGCGTGGATGCCATTGCCCAGCGCATTGTTCTGCGCATGGACGTCCCAGCTCGGCAGGTCGCTGGCACCGGACCAGCGCAACGTGGCCGCCGTGGCGCTCGCCATGGTGAAGAGGATGCCGAGGGCTCCCAAGAAGAACAGCCGGGCCTGCGCCATGCGAGCCATTTTCATCGAGTTGGACGCGTGGCTCAGCACCCCCGGCCTGACGGGGAATGCCCCGCCGCGACGGGGTGCCGCCAGCGCCTCTCGGCTGTGGCCTCCGCAGCAGCTGGCGGATCGATGGACTCCGCAGGCCGCATGCGCTTTCCATGAGACCGCCCTGGAGCCGGTCGCGGGCGGTCAGCGTGGCGACGCCGGACAAGAAAAAGGGCACCCCGCAGGGTGCCCCAGAGCATCACCGAATTGACTTCGGTGAGACTTAGAACGTGTGGGCGATGCCGACCGTGAACTCGTTCTTCTGCGCGAACCAGTCCTCGTTGTAGCGACGCAGGGTGCTCGCCGAGTCGCTGACGTTGCCGCTGCCCGTACGCGCCGTGACCGCCGCATAAGCGGTGGTGCGCTTCGAGAACGCGTAGCGCGCGCTGACGCCGTACTTCTGGATGTCTTCCGAACCGCCACCGACGATGTCGTAGTCGGCGTTGATGTAGGTGGCACGGAACTGCCAGTTGCCGAACGGCACCATCACGCCAACGGTGTAGGCCTGCTGATCCTCGACGTTGCCCACGGCCGTGCCGGCGACGGTCGTGCCAGCCGAGTAGGCATTGGCGACGTCGCTGACATCCTGGAAGCCAGCATGGACCTTGGCGATGCCGAAGTCGTAGCTACCGGCGATGGCGATCGTCTTGTTGAACGAGCCGTCAGCGCTGATCGGGTTGGTGGCGGCGGTGCCGAACTCGGCTTGCTCGTCATACGACAGGCCGATCACGATCGGACCGGACTTGTAGGTCAGCATGGCGCCCTGGTAACGCGGCTGGGTGCCTTCGCCGGCGGCCACCATGGCCTGCAGCTGCAGGCCGCTGAACGACGGCGAAATGTAGACGGCCGAGTTGTCGATGCGCTGGCCGAAGGTTTGGAACAGCTGCGCGCCGCTGCTGGCCACGGTCCGGTCAGTGGCCGAGCCAATGATCACGGTCTCGTCGGTCTTCAGCTCGCCGAGGGTCGAGACGTCGCCGATCGCGTTCATCTGGCGCGAGATCGACTCTTGGCGACCCAGGCGGATCTCACCCAGGTTGCTGCTGCTCAGGCCCACGTAGGCCAGGCGGCTGAACAGGCGCTGCGGGTTGGCGGCCGAACCGCTGTTGGCGTTCTCCTGGCCACCGGTGTCGATGTTGAAGCCGGACTCGAGCAGGAAGAAAGCCTTCAGGCCGTCGCCCAGGTCCTCGACACCGCGCAGACCGAAGCGCGAGCCGCCGATGCCGCTGTTCGCGCCGCCGTCATACAGCGAGGTGCGGGAATTGCCGTCAAGGATGCTGCCGCGATCCGAGTACGTGATGTTCGCGTCGGCACGGCCATACAGCGTGACGGACGATTGCGCCGCCGCGGCACCCGCGAAAGCGCCGAGCACGGCGAGAGCGATCACTGACTTATTCATTGCGATTTTCTCCAGGGTTGAACTGCGAAGGTCGGCGAGGTGGACGGCCTGGGACAAAGGCGTCACCGACCTCGCTTCCGACAGCTAAGGGATTGCACCAGACGATCGCCGCCCCCGCCAGCGTGATCTGGACTTTTCCGGTCGGTTTGTTGTCTCGTCACAACTGCGATGCCCCGTCTTGGAACAGTTGCGCAGATTCATCAAACTGAAACGCGGATGCGCGAGCCCTGACCGGACCGGTGAGCGCTTGCGGCACACTCGGCCCCCTTCCCTGCGAGCCGCCCATGACCGCCTTGACGCCCCCCGACCGCTGGATCGTCGCCCTCGACGACGCATTGCGCACCGTCGCCGGCCGCCATGTCGCGGCGCGCCCCCAGCCGCGGCCGGCCTCGGCGCCGCCGGTCGACCTCGACGCCACCGAACGTGCGGAGGCGGCCGCGCTGATGCGCGTCAACCATGTTGGCGAGGTCTGCGCCCAGGCGCTCTACCAGGCCCAGGCCTTCGGGGCCCGCGATGCCCGGCTGCGCGCCCACTTCGAGGCGGCCGCCCGCGACGAAACCGACCACCTGGCCTGGACCGAATCGCGGATCGAGGCCCTCGGCGGGCGGCGCAGCTGGCTCAACCCGCTGTGGTACGCCGGCTCGTTCGCGATCGGCCTGCTGGCCGCGCGCCGCGGCGATGCGGCAAGCCTGGGCTTCGTCGTCGAGACCGAGCGGCAGGTCGAGCAGCACCTGGCCGGTCACTTGCAACGCCTGCCGGTCGGCGACACCGAGTCACGGGCGGTGGTCGCGCAAATGGCGGCCGACGAGGCCCGCCACGCCCTCGAGGCCGAGCAGGCCGGCGCGGCCCCGGTGCCGACGCCGGTGCGCTGGCTGATGCGCGCCGCCGCGAAGCTGATGACCACCACCGCGCACCGCCTGTGAACGGCGCGTGGTGCGCCACCAGAATCAGACTTCGACGATCTCGACGCCGGTCGTGATCTCGGCCGTCTTGGCGAGCATCGCGCTGGCAGAACAGTACTTCTCGTGAGACAGCGCAACGGCCCGCTCGACGGTCGCCCGCACGAGCCCCCGTCCGCGCACGACAAACTGCATGTGGATGCGCGTGAACACCTTGGGGTCGGTCGGCGCACGCTCCGCGCTGAGCTTGACCTCGCAGCCCCGCACGTCGTGGCGGCCGCGCTTCAGGATCAGCACCACGTCATAGGCGGCGCAGCCGCCGGTGCCCGCCAGCACCGTCTCCATCGGACGCGGCGCCAGGTTGCGGCCGCCGCCGTCCGGCGCTCCGTCCATCGTCAGCAGATGGCCACTGCCGGTCTCGGCGAGAAAGGCCATGCCGGCCTCGGGCTGCCAGCGCACCGTGCATTCCATCGACGCTTCTCCAGATTGCGAGGGAGCGGGATTGTGACGCCGTTCCGCAAATGGGGACGCCCCCTCTAGACAGAACCCGGTTTTCGTGTTGCTGCACCAGCCCCGGCCAGCGTACACTTCAGCCATCGGTCGGGGCTGCCCACGCAGTACCGACCACCGCTTGTCTCCTCCACCCTCCTCCACAGGTGGATTCAGCCCGCAGCCTCACCGCTGCGGGCTTTTTTCTTGGGCCGCGGCGCGGCCTGCGGACCGGGCCCCGGTGCGCGGCGCTGCCTTATCATCCGCGCGCTTCGAAGGAGACGATTCCATGGCCCGCGCTGCGTGCGCCCCCCAGCGCAAGACCCCGGCGGCGCGCGGCGCCGCATCACGGCGCAGTCGCGCACCGGACGACTACCTGCAGCGCATCCTGAACGCGCGCGTCTACGACGTCGCGATCGAGTCCTCTCTGCAGTTCGCCCCGCTGCTGTCGGCACGCACCGGACACCGGGTCTGGCTCAAGCGCGAGGACGAGCAGCCGGTGTTCAGCTTCAAGCTGCGCGGGGCCTACAACAAGATGTCGCGGCTGAGCGCCGAGCAGCTCGCGCGCGGCGTGATCTGCGCCTCGGCCGGCAACCATGCCCAGGGCGTCGCGCTGTCGGCGCGCAAGCTGGGCTGCCGTGCAACCATCGTGATGCCAGTGACGACGCCGAAGCTCAAGATCGACGCGGTGCGTGCGCTCGGCGGCGAGGTCGTACTGCATGGCGACAGCTACTCGGACGCCTACGCTCACGCGCTCGAGCTCGAGAAGGCGCGCGGCGCGACCTTCGTCCACCCCTTCGACGACCCGGACGTGATCGCCGGCCAGGGCACGATCGCGATGGAGATCCTGCGCCAGCACCAGGGCCCGATCGACGCGGTGTTCGTCGCGATCGGCGGCGGCGGTCTGATCGCCGGGGTCGCGTCCTACATCAAGGCGGTGCGCCCGGGCATCAAGGTGATCGGCGTGCAGATGAACGACTCGGATGCAATGCTGCGCTCGGTGCGTGCCGGCAAGCGCGTGACGCTGCACGACGTCGGACTGTTCTCCGACGGCACCGCGGTCAAGACGGTCGGCGCCGAGACCTTCCGGCTCGCGCGCGCGCTGGTCGACGACTACGAGGTGGTCGACACCGACGCGGTGTGCGCGGCGATGAAGGACATGTTCCAGGACACCCGCGCGATCGTCGAGCCCGCCGGAGCGCTCGGCGTTGCGGCGCTCAAGCAGTACGCGGCACGCCACGGCCGGACGGGCGAGACCTATGTCGCGATCACCTGCGGCGCGAACATGAACTTCGACCGCCTGCGCTTCGTCGCCGAGCGTGCCGAGGTCGGCGAGGAACGCGAGGCCGTCTTCGCCGTCACGATCCCGGAGGAACGCGGCAGCTTCAAGCGTTTCTGCACGCTGATCGGCCCGCGCAGCGTGACCGAGTTCAACTACCGCATCTCCGACGCCAAGGTTGCGCATGTCTTCGTCGGCCTGACGACCTCGCAGCGCGGTGAGTCGGCCCAGATCGCGGCGCGCTTCGAGCGCGAGCGCTTCCCGACGCTGGACCTGACCCACGACGAGCTCGCCAAGACCCACGTGCGGCATCTGGTCGGCGGCCGCTCCGAGCTGGCCAAGGACGAGCGCCTGTACCGCTTCGTGTTCCCCGAGCGGCCGGGCGCGCTGATGCGCTTCCTTTCCAGCATGCACCCGGACTGGAACATCAGCCTGTTCCATTACCGCAACCAGGGCGCCGACTATGGCCGCATCCTGGTCGGTCTGCAGGTGCCGCGCGGCGAGCAACGGGCGCTGCGCGAGTTTCTCGCCGGCCTCGGCTACCCGCATGTCGAGGAGACCCACAACCCGGCCTACCGGCTGTTCCTGCGCTGAGCCGCCCGGCGCCAGCAGCCCCCGGGTCACAATCGGTCGCCGAAATCCACCATGGCCATGCAGCGCTCCCTGATCGCCCCGACCGCGCACCCGCGGCTCGAACAGGCGCTGCGCCTGAAACTCGAGCGCCGTGGCGAGACCGCCGGCAGCCTCGGCGAGCTCGAGCCGCTGGCGGTGCGCCTGGGGCTGATCCAGAACACGCTCAAGCCGCGCCTCACGCAGCCGCAGCTGTTGGTGTTCGCCGGTGACCACGGCCTGGTGGTCGAGGGGCTGACGCCGCCGGGCGCGAGCACGCTGGAGACGGTCGCGCACCTGCTCGGCGGGCGCCTGCCGATGGCGGTGTTCTCCTTCATCCAGGGCATGACGATCAACGTCGTCGACGCCGGCCTCGCCCAGGAGCTGGGACCCCACCCGGCGCTGCTGCAGCGCAAGATCGCCTTCGGCACGCGCAGTGCGCGCAGCGCTGCGGCGATGAGCGTCGACCAGGCCCATGCGGCGATCCGCGCCGGCATGGAAATCGCCGACAGCCTGCCGGGCAACGTGCTGGCCTGCGCCGGCGTCGGCGTCGGCGCCCACGAGAGCGCCGCGCTGGCGATCGCGCGGCTGGCGGATCTGCCGATCGCGCAGCTGGTCGCCGATGGGCGCACGCCGCCGAGCGAGACCGTGCTGGCCGTGCTCGAGGCGGCCCGACTGCGCCATCAGGCGCTGTCGGACCCGGTCGAGGTGCTGGCCGCCTACGGCGGCTTCGAGGTGGCGATGATGGTCGGCGCGATGCTGGTCGCGGCCAGCAAGCGCCACCTGATCATGGTCGATGGCATGGCCGCCTGCGCGGCGCTGCTGGTGGCCTCGCGCATTGCCACGCCGGTGACCGACTATGCGGTGTTCTGCCGCAGCACCGGGCATGCCGGGCTGGATCATGCCCTCGCGGTGTTTCGCACCAGCGCGCTGCTCGAGCTCGGCATGGACGCGACCGACGGCACCGGCGCGACCCTCGCCTGGCCGCTGGTCCACGCCGCGGCAGCCCTGCTGACCGAAGTGGCCGAGGGCGACGACACCGGCCCCAGCCAGCTGGCGCCAACCACCGTGGTCCCGACGCTCGACCATGTCGTCGAGCCCCGTCGCGGCGACGAGGAACCCGCCTGAGTCAGCGCGGATCCCGCCCCGCCGGGTTCTGCGGGTCGTCCGCCGCCGGCTGCTCCACCGGTGGCGGCTCGGGCTCCACGAACTGCCGGGAC
>DATMJX010000061.1:0-9100 GCA_035553715.1 Methylibium sp. | reverse complement strand
CCACCGGCCGGTGCGCGTCGCGGTCGTGCTGACGCTGGCTGGCGGCGCGCTCGCGGCGCTGGCCGCCGGGCTGGCCGGGCCGTGGCGTTACGCCGGTCTCTGTGCGGCGGCGCTGCTGTCGGGCGCCGGCGCGAACTTCGGCCTGATCGCGATCCAGCGCACGGCCGGCCGGCAGGCGCACGACGCGACCGACCTGAAGCGCATCTTCAGCTGGCTGGGCCTGGCGCCGGCGCTCAGCAATGTCGCCGGGCCGGTGCTCGCCGGGCTGCTGATCGACGCGGCCGGCTTCGGCGTGGCCTTCGTGGTGCTGGCGGCGTTGCCGCTGGGCGCGACGCTGTGGGCACGCCGCGTGCCGCGCGAGCGAGCGCCCGAGGCCGGCGCGCGCGCGTCCGGCACCACCCGCCGCGCCGCGCTGCAGATGCTGCGCGAGCCGGCGATGCGCCGCCTGCTGCTGGTCAACTGGCTGCTGTCGACCAGTTGGGACGTGCACAGCTTCGCCGTGCCGGTGCTCGGCCACGAGCGCGGGCTCAGCGCGTCGGCGATCGGGGCCATCCTCGGCGTGTTCGCGCTGGCAGTGGCGGGTGTGCGGGTCGTGATCCCGGCACTGGCGCACCGTCTGAAGGAGGCACAGGTGCTCGCCGGCGCGATGCTCATTGCCGCGCTCGTGTTCGGCCTGTACCCGCTGGCGGGCGGCGCCGGGTCGATGGCGGCCTGCGCCGGCGTGCTCGGGCTCGCGCTCGGCGCGGTGCAGCCGATGGTGATGTCCACGCTGCACCAGATCACGCCACCGAGCCAGCACGGCCAGGCGATCGCGCTGCGCTCGCTGGCGATCAACCTGTCGAGCACGCTGATGCCGTTGGGCTTCGGGGTGATCGGTGCGACGCTGGGGGCGAGCGGGCTGTTCTGGCTGATGGCTGCGCTGGTCGGGACGGGGAGCTTCGCGGCACGGCGCGTCTGAGGCCCGCCCGATCCAGCAACCGCCGCTGATCCGGCTCTGCCGGGCCGCCTGCGGGGCCCCCGTGAGGGGGAGCGGCGAAGCCGCAACGGGGGGGTCAGTACACCAGCCGGTCCGGGCGCAGGTCGCGCAGGATCGTCGTGGCGATCTCCTCGATCGACTTGTGCGTCGAGCTCAGCCAGGCGATGCCCTCGCGGCGCATCATCGCCTCGGCCGCGGCGACCTCCTGGCGGCAGTTCTCGATCGAGGCGTAGCGGCTGTTGGGGCGGCGCTCGTGGCGAATCTCGGCCAGACGCTCGGGCGCGATCGTCAGCCCGAAGCACTTCTTCTTGTGCGGGATCAGCGCCTTGGGCAGGGCGCCGCGCTCGAAGTCCTCGGGGATCAGCGGGCAGTTGGCGGCCTTGATGCCGTGCTGCATCGCCAGGTACAGCGAGGTCGGCGTCTTGCCCGAACGGCTCACGCCGACCAGCACCACGTCGGCGATGTCCAGGTTCTTGGCCGACTGGCCGTCGTCGTGGGCGAGCGAGAAGTTGATCGCATCGATGCGATCGGTGTACTCCTGGCTCTTGGCGGCGTCGGTGAAGCGGCCGATGCGGTGGTTGCTCTTGATGCCGAACTCGGCCTCGAGCGGCTCGACGAAGGTGCGGAACATGTCGAGGATCATCCCGTTGGCCTGCGAGACGATGTCCAGCACCTCGGCGTTGACCAGCGTGATGAAGACGATCGGGCGCTTGCCCTCGTGTTCGGCGGTGGTGTTGATCTCGCGCACCACCTGGTGGGCCTTGTCGGCGGTGTCGATGAAGGGCCGGCGCACGTGGCGCGGCTTGGCGGAGAACTGCGCCAGGATCGAGTTGCCGAAGGTCTCGGCGGTGATGCCGGTGCCGTCGGAGACGAAGAAAACAGAGCGATTGGGCATGGGCGGTCCGCGCAAGGCGGGGATGGTCGAAAAGGGAGCGACCCGTACAATCTAAAGCAAATTCCCGCCCCGCCATGAGCCCCATGCCCACAAGCAGAACCCAAAAAGGCATGCGCGCGGCCGGCGAGCGAGCGCCCGGCGGGCATCGCGCGGGAAGTCCGGTTTTTTCACATCACGGAGTTTTCCCATGGCCCACTTCGAAGCGACCGCCCTGGTCGTACCGTTCGAACAACTGAGAATGACCGACGTCGAGGCGGTCGGCGGCAAGAACGCCAGCCTCGGCGAGATGATCAGCCAGCTCGCGGCCACCAGCGTGCGGGTGCCCGGCGGTTTCGCGACCACCGCCCACGCCTTCCGCGAATTCCTCGCCTTTGACGGCCTGGCCGACCGGATCAACGCCAAGCTCGCCGCGCTCGACACCGACGACGTGCGCGCGCTGGCCGAGGCCGGCGCGCAGATCCGCGGCTGGGTCGAGGCCCAACCCTTCCCGCCGGCGCTCGAGCAAGCGATCCGCGCCGAGTTCGCCAAGCTCACGGCCGGCAACTCCGAGGCCTCCTTCGCGGTGCGCTCCTCGGCCACCGCCGAGGACCTGCCCGACGCCAGCTTTGCCGGCCAGCAGGAGACCTTCCTGAACGTCGTCGGCATCGAGGCGGTGCTGCACAAGATGAAGGAGGTCTTTGCCAGCCTCTACAACGACCGCGCGATCAGCTACCGCGTGCACAAGGGCTTCGCGCACGCCGACGTCGCGCTGTCCGCCGGCGTGCAGCGCATGGTGCGCTCCGACCTCGGCGCTGCCGGCGTGATGTTCACGATCGACACCGAGTCGGGCTTCCAGGACGTGGTCTTCATCACCGCCAGCTACGGCCTCGGCGAGACGGTGGTGCAGGGCGCCGTGAACCCGGACGAGTTCTACGTCCACAAGCCCATGCTCGAGGCGGGCAAGCAGGCGATCATCCGCCGCAACCTCGGCAGCAAGCTGATCAAGATGGTGTTCGCCTCGCCCGAGGAGAAGGCCGCCAGCGGCAAGCTCGTGAAGACGGTGGACACCGCGCCCGAGGTGCGCAACCGCTATTCGCTGACCGATGCCGACGTGGCCGAGCTCGCCCGCTACGCGCTGATCATCGAGCGCCACTACGGCCGCCCGATGGACATCGAATGGGGCAAGGACGGCGGTGACGGCAAGCTCTACATCCTGCAGGCCCGCCCCGAGACGGTGAAGAGCCAGGCCGCCGGCCAGGCCGAGCACCGCTACAAGCTCAAGGGCCACAGCGCGGTGCTCGCCGAGGGCCGCGCGATCGGCCAGAAGATCGGCACCGGCCCGGTGCGCGTGGTCCACAGCCTGGCCGAGATGGACCAGGTCCAGCCCGGCGACGTGCTGGTCACCGACATGACCGACCCGAACTGGGAGCCGGTGATGAAGCGCGCCAGCGCGATCGTCACCAACCGCGGCGGGCGCACCTGCCACGCGGCGATCATCGCGCGCGAGCTCGGCATCCCGGCCGTGGTCGGCTGTGGCGACGCGACCGAGACGCTCAAGGCCGGCGCGCTGGTCACCGTGGCCTGCTCCGAGGGCGACACCGGCTACATCTACGACGGCCTGCTCGAGACCGAGGTCACCGAGGTACCGCGCGGCGCGATGCCCGAGTGCCCGGTCAAGATCATGATGAACGTCGGCAACCCGCAGCTGGCCTTCGACTTCGCGCAGATGCCCAACTCGGGCGTCGGCCTGGCGCGGCTCGAGTTCATCATCAACAACAACATCGGCGTGCACCCGAAGGCGATCCTCGACTACCCGAACGTCGACGCGGATCTCAAGAAGGCGGTCGAGTCGGTCGCGCGCGGTCACGCCTCGCCGCGCGTCTTCTACGTCGACAAGCTGACCGAGGGCATCGCGACGATCGCCGCGGCCTTCTGGCCCAAGCCGGTGATCGTGCGCCTGTCGGACTTCAAGTCCAACGAGTACAAGAAGCTGATCGGCGGCAGCCGCTACGAGCCCGAGGAAGAGAACCCGATGCTGGGCTTCCGTGGTGCGTCGCGCTACATCAGCGAGGACTTCGGCGAGGCCTTCGCGATGGAGTGCGAGGCGCTTGCGCGGGTGCGCGGCGAGATGGGACTGACCAACGTCGAGATCATGGTGCCCTTCGTGCGCACGCTCGGCCAGGCCGAGCGCGTGGTGAACATGCTCGCCGCACGCGGACTCAAGCGCGGGCAGGACGGCCTGCGCGTGATCATGATGTGCGAGATCCCGAGCAACGCGATCCTCGCCGAGCGCTTCCTCGAGCACTTCGACGGCATGTCGATCGGCTCGAACGACCTGACCCAGCTCACGCTGGGTCTGGACCGCGACTCGGGCCTGGAGCTGCTGGCGGCGGACTTCGACGAGCGCGACCCGGCCGTGAAGTCCCTGATCGCGCGCGCGATCGCGGCCTGTCGCGCCGCGGGCAAGTACGTCGGCATCTGCGGCCAGGGGCCGAGCGATCACGCGGACTTCGCCGAGTGGCTGGCGGACGAGGGCATCCTGTCGATCTCGCTGAACCCGGACACCGTGGTCGGCACCTGGCAGCGACTGGCCGCGCGCTGAGGCGATCTGCAGTCCCTGAAAACGGCCCCGCGAGGGGCCGTTTTCGTTTCGGGCAGCCGGGTAAGTCCTAGGCTGGTTTACGCGCCCAGCCGCACCCCAGTCAGACTCCCGTAAGGCGATTTTTCAGAATGGGCAGCAGCCGGAGCCCAGGACATGCTGCTGATCGTCACCTCCATCAAGCTGGTCGCGGAGATCGCGCTGTGCGCGCTCGCCGGTCGCTGGCTGCTCGGTCTGCTGGCCGGGGCCCAGCGCGAGCAGAACCTGTTCTACCAGCTGCTGACGATGATGACGCGGCCCTTCACCGGCGCCTTCCGCGCGATCACGCCCCGCGTCGTGATCGACCGTCACATCCCGCTGCTGACCTTCGTGGCGCTGGCCTGGATCTGGGTGTTCGCGCTCAGCGAGAAGGTCGGTCTATGCCGCCTCGATCCCAGCCAGGGGCTGTGCCTGTGAGTGCCGTGATGCCGCAACCGTCGCGGGCCTCGGGCGTCGAGTTCCTCTGGGCCAAGTGGCGCCTGCAGGCGCTGCTGGTTCTGGGGCGTCAGCAGCGTGCGCTCGAGTTGCTCGACGACTTGCTCGGCCGTTGGCCGACCGAGCGCTACCTGCTCGCCAGCCGCGGCAATCTGAGGGCCCAGCGGGGGGACTTGCGTGGCGCGGTCGCCGACCTGCGTGCGCTGGTGGCCCGCCATCCGGACGAGGCCTCCGCCTGGTTCAACCTCGGCTTCGTGCTGGAACAGCAGGGGGAGCTGACCGAGGCCGAGGCCGCGTTCCGGCGTGCCACTGCGCTCAATGCGCGGCTCGACCGCGCCTGGTACGGGCTGGCACTGGTGTTGATCCGCCAGCAGCGCCTGCGCGAGGCGCTCGAGCCCCTGCAGCGCAATACCGCACTGCAACCCATGAGCCCCTACGGCTGGTACCAGCTCGCGCGGGTGCATGTGGACCTGAACGAACCCGAGGAGGCCGAGAAGATCCTGCGCCGCCTCGAGGGCTTCGAGCCCAAGGTCGCCGCGCAGCTCAGGCGCGAGACCGGCTTGCAAGGCACGACGTCCTCCTAGGGCATCCGTCGGAGCGATGGCAGGGCGGCGTGACGGGTGTGGAGCTTCGGTGAATCGGTGGCCCCCCGCTGGGGTCGGTGAGACGAAGAGGAGCGCAGCAAATGCAAGTGACGGAGACCCAACGTCACTACTGGCAGAAGAACCTCAGGATCACTGCGATCCTGCTGGCGATCTGGTTTGTAGTGACCTTCGTGATGGCGTACTTCGCCCGCGACCTGAACTTCACGTTCTTCGGTTGGCCCTTCAGCTTCTACATGGCTGCGCAGGGCTCGCTGATCGTGTACGTGGTGATCATCTGGTACTACGCGCGGACGATGAACCGCCTGGACCAGGAACACGGCGTGGCCGAGGAGGAATGACATGGCTGGAATGACCCCAACGGCGGGCGGCGGCACGAGCAACGCCGCAGCCAATGCCGCCTTCAAGAAGCAGCTCAACAAGGTCTACGCTTGGTACACCGGCGGCTTCGTGATCTTCGTGGTCGCGCTCGCGATCCTCGAGCAGATGGGCCTGCCGAGGCAGGCCATCGGCTTCATCTTCCTGCTCGCCACCGTGGCGCTGTATGCCGGCATCGGCATCATGAGCCGCACCAACGACGCGGCTGAGTACTACGTCGCCGGGCGACGCGTGCCGGCGGTCTACAACGGCATGGCCACCGGCGCCGACTGGATGTCGGCCGCCTCCTTCATCGGCATGGCCGGCACGCTCTACCTGACCGGCTACGGCGGCCTAGCCTTCATCATGGGCTGGACCGGCGGCTACTGCCTGGTGGCGCTGTTCCTCGCGCCCTACCTGCGCAAGTTCGGGCAGTTCACGATCCCCGACTTCCTCGGCGAGCGCTATGGCGGCAACCTGGCGCGCTTCATCGGCATCTTCGCCGCGATCCTGTGTTCCTTCACCTATGTGGTGGCGCAGATCTATGGCGTCGGCCTGATCACGGCGCGCCTGTCGGGTCTCGCGTTCGAAGTGGGTATCTTCGTCGGCCTGGGCGGCATCCTGGTGTGCTCCTTCCTGGGCGGCATGCGCGCGGTCACGTGGACGCAGGTGGCGCAATACATCATTCTGATCATTGCCTACATGATCCCGGTGGTGTGGCTGTCGGTGAAACAGACCAGCGTGCCGGTGCCGCAGGCGATCTACGGCATGCAGCTGCAGAAGATCACCGAGCTCGAGAAGAAGCTCGCCGATGACCCGAAGGAAAAGGAAGTCATCGAGATCTTCAAGCAGCGTGCAGCCGAGGCCGAGGCCAAGCTGAAGGACATTCCCGCCGCGATGGCGGCCGATCAGCTCGCCGCCGAGCAGAAGCTGGCCGACCTGAAGGCCAAGGCCGATGCTCCGGTGGCTGAGGTCCAGGCTGCGGAGAAGGCGCTGGCCGCGCTGCCAGCGAACGAAGCCGATGCCAAGAAGGCCTACACCGCCGCCAAGACAGCCAACGAGGCTCGCGCCAAGCCGCTGGCCGGCATGCCGCGGCATGCCGCGCAGTACGCCGGTGACCCGAACGGCGACGAGAAGGCCCAGAAGACCTTCAACGAGTCGCGCCGCAACTTCCTGGCCCTGGTGTTCTGCCTGATGGTGGGGACGGCCGCGCTGCCGCACATCCTGATGCGCTACTACACCACGCCCTCGGTGAAGGAGGCCCGCGAGTCGGTGACCTGGTCGCTGTTCTTCATCTTCCTGCTGTACTTCACCGCGCCGGCGCTGGCGGTGCTGGTCAAGTACGAGGTGTTCAGCAACCTGGTGGGCACGCCCTTCAGCGACCTGCCGGCCTGGATCGCCAACTGGGCCAAGGTCGACCCGGCGCTGCTGTCGGTCGCCGACGTCAACAAGGACGGTCTCTTCCAGCTCGGCGAGATGAAGATCGGCGGCGACATCATCGTGCTGGCCACGCCGGAGATCGGCGGCCTGCCCTACGTGGTGTCGGGCATGGTGGCGGCGGGCGGCCTGGCTGCGGCGCTGTCGACCGCCGACGGGCTGCTGCTGACGATCGCCAACGCGCTCTCGCACGATCTGTACTACAAGATGATCGACCCGAATGCGCCGACCTCCCGCCGCGTCATGATCTCCAAGATCCTGCTGCTGGTGGTGGCCCTGTGCGCGGCCTATGTGGCGGCGCAGAAGCCGGCAGACATCCTGTTCCTGGTCTCGGCGGCGTTCTCGTTCGCGGCGGCTGGCTTCTTCCCGGCGCTCGTGCTCGGCATCTTCTGGAAGCGAGCCTCCAGTGCCGGTGCGGTGCTCGGCATGATCGCCGGTCTGGGCACGACCGTGTACTACATGGTGATGAACCAGACCTGGCTGCGCGGCGTGTTCGGCGTGAGCTCGCCCGTCGACCTGTGGTTCGGCATCCAGCCGATCTCGGCCGGCCTGTTCGGCGTGCCAGTCGGCTTCGCCGTGATCATCCTGGTGAGCCTGTTCACTCCGGCGCCGAACAAAAAGGTGCAGGAACTGATCGAGCATGTGCGTTACCCGAACCTCAAGGGGGACACCATGCGGACCCTGGGAGCCTGATCGGGCCTCCTTCGAGGCGGGCGCATCGGGCCCGCCTCGCCGCCTCCTTCGGCTCCCGGCGACCCCGGGAGCCGTTTTCGTTTGCATCTATAATCTTTGGTTTTCCCTTGCCGCACCCGGGTCTGACGCTACGGGGCGGCTTCCCCGCTTCGGCGGAATCCACAAGGAGTCGTGATGCGTCACTATGAAATCGTGCTGCTGATCCATCCGGATCAAAGCGAGCAGGTTCCGGCCATGCTGGAGCGCTACAAGGGCCTGGTCACCGCCGCCGGCGGCAAGGTGCACCGGGTCGAGGACTGGGGTCGGCGCCAGCTGGCCTACATGATCAACAAGCTCGCGAAGGCGCACTATCTGTGCCTGAACATCGAGTGCAGCAAGGAAACGCTGCAGGAGCTCGAGACCGGCTTCAAGTTCAACGACGCGGTGCTGCGCCACCTGACCGTCGCGAAGACCAAGGCCGAGACCGCGCCGTCGGTGATGATGAAGGCCGTCGAGCGCGAGGAATCGCGCAAGGCCCCGCAGCAGACGCAGGAGGCCGCGGCCTGAGAACGGTGCGGCCCCGTCCGCTGCCGGAGCGCGCATGAACCGGGTGGTTCTGCAGGCGCAGGTGGTGGAGAGGGGCCCGGTGCGCTACACGCCCGCCGGCCTGCCGGCCCTGGACTTGAGCCTGAGGCACGAGTCGCAGGTCACGGAAGCCGGACACCCCCGCAAGGTCTCTCTGGAGATGCGTGCGGTGGGGATCGGAGCGGTGGCCGAGCAGATCGCGAAGCTGGCGGTGGGCGACACCGCGGGCTTTGCCGGTTTCCTCGGACCCACCCGCAACGGCAAGGGCGTGCTGCTGCACATCACCGAGCTCGACGCGTCACCCGCGCCCTCCCTTTGATTCGGATCCCAGATTTCAGGAGTTCACCATGCCCCCGCCCCGTGGAAAAGGCCGTTTCGGCAAGGACAAGAAGCCCAAGCGCAACACGCAATCGCTGCTGTTCCGCCGCAAGCGCTTCTGCCGCTTCACCGTCACCGGCGTCACCGAGATCGACTACAAGGACGTCGACACCCTGCGCGACTTCATCGCCGAGAACGGCAAGATC
>DATMJX010000060.1:0-2809 GCA_035553715.1 Methylibium sp. | reverse complement strand
GGCGAGGACCGGGCGGCGGCCGTGCCGGCGTCGGGAGCGGCGCATGGCTGAGCCGCTGATCGTGCTGCGCAACCTGGGCTTCCGCTACGGCAGCCACGTGGCGCTGCGCGGCGTGGACCTCGAGGTGCGGCGTGGCGAACGCATCGCCCTGGTCGGGGCCAACGGCTCGGGCAAGAGCACGCTGCTGCGCGTGCTGCACGGGCTGCTGCCACCGGGCGAGGGCACGCGCGAGGTGCATGGCGCGCCCCGCCTCGCGATGCTGTTCCAGCGGCCTTTCCTGCTGCGCCTGTCGGTGCAGACCAATGTGCGGATCGCCTTGTGGCTGGCCGGCGTGCGGGGCACGGAGGCCCGCGAGCGCTGCGCGCTGGCGCTGGCGCGCGTCGGCCTTGCCCAGGAGGCCCGGCGGCCGGCGCGGGCCCTGTCGGGCGGGCAGCAGCAGCGCCTCGCGCTGGCGCGCGCCTGTGCGCTGCACCCGGACGTGCTGCTGCTCGACGAGCCGACCGCGAGCCTGGACCCGCATGCCAAGCGCGAGGTCGAGTCGCTGCTCGACGAGCTGGCCGCGCAGGGTATGACGCTGCTGCTGGCCTCGCACCAGCTCGGACAGGTCAAGCGCTTCGCGCGGCGCGTCGTCTATCTCGAGCACGGCCGTGTGTGCGCGGACCTGCCGGTCGAGGATTTCTTTGGCGGGGCCGCCCCGCCGGAAGCCCGTTCGTTTCTGAAAGGAGAACTGCCGTGGTGAATCGTCTCGCTCGGCTGTCGCGCCGGGTGGCGCTGGGGGCCCTGCTGGCCTGCGGGCTGAGCAGCCCGCTGCTCGCGCAGGACAGGTCCATCGTGATGGCCTCGACCACCTCGACCGAGCAGTCGGGGCTGTTCGGCCACCTGCTGCCGATCTTCAAGCAGGCCAGCGGCATCGAGGTCAAGGTCGTCGCGCTCGGCACCGGCCAGGCGCTCGACATGGGCCGCCGCGGCGACGCCGACGTGCTGTTCGTGCATGACCAGGTGGCCGAGGAGAAGTACGTCGCCGAGGGCTATGGGATCCGCCGCATGCCGGTGATGTACAACGACTTCGTGCTGGTCGGCCCGAAGGCCGATCCGGCCGGCGTCAAGGGCAGCGACATCGTCGTGGCGCTGGCCAAGCTGGCCAAGGGCAAGACGGCCTTCGTCTCGCGCGGCGACAAGAGCGGCACCCATGCCGCCGAGCTGCGCTACTGGAAGGCCGCCGGCGTCGCCGCCTCGCCGAAGGAGGCCTTCGCGGCCTACCAGGAGTGTGGCTGCGGCATGGGCCCGGCGCTGAACATGGCCGCCTCGACCGGCGCCTACGTGCTGGCCGACCGCGGCACCTGGCTGAGCTTCAAGAACCGCGCCGACCTCGAGATCCTGGTGCAGGGCGACAAGCGCCTGTTCAACCAGTACGGCGTGATCGTCACCAGCCCGACGCGCCACCCGCACACCAAGACCGCGCTGGCCTGGACCTTCGCCGAGTGGGTCGTCTCGCCGGCCGGCCAGCAGGCGATCGCCGCCTACAGGATCGGCGGCGAGCAGCTGTTCTTCCCGAACGCGAACGCGCGCTGAGCGCGGCACCCGGTTTCGCTACCATCGCGGCCTTTCGGGGCCGCGCCGTCGCGTGGCCGCACAGGAGCAGTCGATGGCGATGGATGTGGTGGACTACGAGATCAAGGGCGCAGAGATGCAGTTCGTCGAGGTCGAGCTCGATCCCGGCGAGGCGGCGATCGGCGAGGCCGGTGCCATGATGTTCATGGACGCCGGCATCACGATGGACACGGTGTTCGGCGACGGCTCGGCCCAGCAGGGCGGCTTCTTCGGCAAGCTGCTCGGCGCGGGCAAGCGGCTGATCACCGGCGAGTCCCTGTTCACGACGGTGTACAGCAACCAGGCCTCGGCCAAGCAGCGCGTCGCCTTCGCCGCGCCCTATCCGGGCAAGATCCTGCCGATGGACCTGAAGGCGCTCGGCGGCACGCTGCTGTGCCAGAAGGACGCCTTCCTGTGCGCGGCGCGCGGCGTCAGCCTGGGCATCGCCTTCCAGCAGAAGCTCGGCGTCGGCTTTTTCGGCGGCGAGGGCTTCATCATGCAGAAGCTCGAGGGCGACGGCCTGGCCTTCGTGCATGCCGGTGGCAGCATCCTCAAGCGCGAGCTCCAGCCCGGCCAGACGCTGCTGGTGGACACCGGCTGCGTGGTCGCCTACACGCCGAGCGTGGACTTCGAGATCCAGTACGTCGGCAAGATCAAGACCGCGCTGTTCGGTGGCGAAGGGATGTTCTTCGCCAAGCTCACCGGTCCCGGCACGGTGTGGCTGCAGAGCCTGCCGTTCTCGCGCCTGGCGAGCCGCGTGTTCGCCGCGGCGCCGCAGCGCGGCGGCTCGCGCGAGGAGGGCTCGATGCTCGGCGGCTTCGGCGCCGGCGGCCTGCTCGGCAGCGTGCTGGGCGGCGACGAGGAGTGAGCCGGCTCAGGCCGGGCTCGGCTGCGGCGCCAGACGCCGGTCGAGCTCGGCGAGCAGCGTGTCGGCCGCCACCGGCTTGACGAGGTAGCCGTCGAAGCCGGCGCGCATCGCCGCGTCGATCTCCTCGGGCATCGCGTTGGCCGACAGCGCGATGCAGGGCACGCCGTTCAAAGCCGGTTCGCGGCGCACCGCGGCGAGCAGCTGCAGGCCGTTCATGCCGGGCATCATCAGGTCGATCAGCAGCAGGTCGGGGCGGCTCTCGTGGGCGAGCGCCAGCCCCTCGGGCGCCGAGGCGGCCAGGCGCAGGCTCACGCCGGGACGCACGCTCAGGTAGGCCTGCACGAGCAGGCG
>DATMJX010000059.1:0-14638 GCA_035553715.1 Methylibium sp. | reverse complement strand
GCATGGCGGTGGCGGGGTCGCGGCGGGACGCCATTGTGGGAAGCACGCCGCCGCGCCTGGAATTGCTTTTGCGCGAAACCAGCGTTCAGCGCGTGTGAAGGCGTGCCGTGCGCCGGCTGCCGTTGCCGCGCCCGCAAGTCTGCGTGAACGAGTTTGGAATGGCCGGCAGCGCGTGCCGGCGGTCACAGTCGCGTGCCGGTGCCGCACCGGCACGCCCTTCATCGCCCCCGACGGATCCGACCTCCATGCAGCTGCTGGCCAACACCACCTCGCCCTTCGTGCGCATCACGCGCATCGCGCTGATCGAGAAGGGGATCGAGATCGAGCCGACGATCGTCGACCCCTGGGCCGACGACCCGCGGCTGCGCGCGGCCAACGCCGCGACGCGCGTGCCCGCGCTGATCCTCGACGACGGCACGGCGCTGACCGAGAGCCTGCTGATCGTGCAGTGGCTGGAAGCCACCCGCCCCGCGCCCGGCTGGCCCAGCCTGCTCGGCGAGCCAGCGCAGCTCGCCGGCGTGCTGGCGCGCAGCGGCATCGCGCTCGGCGCGATCGACGCCTCGGTGCACACCATCATCACCCGCAAGGTGACGGCACCGGTGCTGTTCGACGAGACGCCGGTAGGCCTGCGCCGGCGGCGCAGCATGGTCGAGGGCATGGAGCGCCTGGAGGCGCTGGCCGACATGATCGCCGGGCCGGAGCCGGGCGTCGCCGCGCCGCGGCTGGACGCGGTGTGCGCCACCGTGCTGTTCGATTACCAGCGGTTCCGCTACGCGGAGCAGCCCTGGCTGCCGAAGACGCCGCGCCTGGAGGCGCTGGCGACCGCGTTGCGCGTGCGGCCCTCGATCGCGCGGACGCTGCCGCGCTGAGCGCGGCGCGCTCAAGCGCCGGGCGGCGGTTCCTCGGCCGCGGCGCAGGCCTCCAGATGGCTCAGCAGCGCATCCAGCGCCGTCTGCGGCGCCGGCGCGGCGCGCACGCACAGCACCATGCGGCGCAGCGCCCAGGCATCGGTCAGCGGCAGCACCTTGAGCTGCATGGCCGCGGCGAAGCTGCGCGCCGCCGCCAGCGGCAGGATGCCGACGCCCAGCCGCGCCTCGACCGCGCGGCACACCGCCTCGAAGCTGCGCACCTGCACGCGCAGCGCCATCGGCCGCATCAGGCTGGCGGCCTGGGCGGCGAGCAGGCGCGTCAGCGTGCTGCCGCCCTCCAGGCCGATGAGGTCGCGCTCGAGCAGGTCGGCAAAGCTCACCGCCGCGCGGTCGAGCGGATCGTCGGCGCGCAGCACCGCGGCCAGGCGGTCGCGGCGGTAGGGCCGGCAGCACAGGCCGCGCGTGTCGCTGCCCTCGACGACGACGCCGAGGTCGGCCTCGCCGCCGCGCACGCGCCGCACCGCCTCGTCGCTCCAGCCTTCCTCCAGCACCACGCGCACCGCCTCGTGGCGGCCCTGGAAGGTGGCCACGTCGCCGGGCAGGAACTGCGTCATCGCGGAGGTGTTGCCCACGATGCGCAGCACCGCCTGCCGGCCCGAAGCGTAGTTGCCCATCTCGGCGCGCATGTGCTGGACGCTGGCGATGACCTCGCGCGCCAGGTGCAGCAGCCGCTCGCCGGCCGCGGTGAGCTGCAGGCCGCGCGAGTGCCGCTCGAAAAGCTGGACCTTAAACTGGTGCTCCAGCAGCGACAGCCGCCGGCTGGCCGCCGGCACCGTGATCAGGCTGGCCTCGGCCGCGCGTGTGAGGTTGCCCATTTCCGCGGCGCGCACGAACAGGGCCAGCGAGTCGAGGTCCGGAAGCACGGCCCGATTATCGGCAGGGCGCGCGGTGGGCGGGGCACCGGCTTGCATTCCGGGCAAGACGCCGTTGCCGACATTCCAATTCCGTCCGCGCCGGGAGCTGCCTACAGTTGCACCGGCTTGCAACACCAGGAAGGCGAGAGCTCGACATGAAGAACATGTTCATCGGCGGCCGCTGGCTCGCCGCCCGCGATGGCGCCACGCTGCCGGTGGTCGCGCCGGCCGACGGCGCGGTCTACGAGCACATTGCCGCGGGCGGGGCCCATGAGGTGGACCTGGCGGTGCGCGCCGCCCGCGCGGCGCTGGACGGGCCCTGGGGCCGCATGACGCCGACCGAGCGCGGCCGCCTGCTGGTGCGCATCGGCCAGGCCGTGCTCGAGCAGCACGAGGCGCTGGCGCAGCTGGAGGCGTGCGACACCGGCAAGCCGCTGACCACCGCGCGCAACGACATCACGGTGCTGGCGCGCTACTTCGAGTTCTACGGCACGGCCGCCGACAAGGTCCACGGCGAGACCATCCCCTTCCTGGCCGGCCACCAGGTCAGCCTGCTGCGCGAGCCGCTGGGCGTGACCGCGCACATCATCCCCTGGAACTACCCAGCGCAGATGCTGGGGCGCACGGTGGCGCCGGCGCTGGCCATGGGCAACGCGACCGTGCTCAAGCCGGCCGAGGACACCAGCTTGTCGGCGCTGCGCGTGGCCGAGATCGCCACCGCCTGCGGCCTGCCCGAGGGCGTGCTCAACGTCGTCACCGGCACCGGCGAGGCGGCCGGCGCGGCGCTGGCCGCGCACCCGGGCATCGACTTCATCAGCTTCACCGGCTCCAACGAGGTCGGCACGCTGGTGCAGGCCGCGGCGGCGAAGAACGCCGTCAAGTGCGTGCTGGAGCTCGGCGGCAAGAGCCCGCAGATCGTCTTCGAGGACGTGGACGTCGAGCGTGCCGTGCCCATCATCGTGCGCGCGATCGTGCAGAACGCCGGCCAGACCTGCACCGCGGGCAGCCGGCTTCTGGTGCAGCGCTCGATCTGGCCGTCCTTCGTCGAGCGCGTGGCGGCGGCGTTCTCCGAGGTGCGCGTCGGCACGCCGGAGATGGACCTCGACTGCGGCCCGGTGATGAACCCGGCGCAGCGCGCGCGCGTGCAGCGCTACATCGATCAGGCCATCGCCGGCGGCGTCCCGGTGCTGGCGCGCGGGCGCCTCGCCGAGGGCGCGCCCGCCACCGGCTACTACGTGACGCCGACGCTGTTCGGCCCGGTGCCGCGCACGCACGCGCTGGCCTGCGAGGAGGTGTTCGGCCCGGTGCTCGCGGCCCTGCCCTTCGAGGACGAGGCCGACGCGATCGCGCTGGCCAACGGCACCGACTACGGCCTGCTGGCCGCGGTGTGGACCGAGAACGCGGGGCGCCTGCACCGCGTGGCCAAGGCGGTCCGCGCCGGCCAGGTCTTCATGAACTGCTACGGCGCCGGCGGCGGCGTCGAGCTGCCCTTCGGCGGGACCAAGCGCAGCGGCCATGGTCGCGAGAAGGGCCTGCTGGCACTCGAAGAGGTCAGCAGCACCAAGACGCTCGTCCATTACCACGGCTGAGCGGGGCCGGCGCGGCGGGGGCGCGACCGCGTAAGCTCGCACCCTCGTGAGGCCCCGCCTCAAGACGGAGTGTGCATGCCGGCCCCCCAACCCCCGAGTCCCGAAGCCCAGTACATCCTCACCGCCACCTGCGAGGCCCGCAAGGGCATCGTCGCGGCGGTGACGACCTTCCTGTCGGACAACGACTGCTACATCTGCGCGCTCGAGCAGTTCGACGACGACTCCACCGCGCGCTTCTTCATGCGCCTGGTGTTCCGCCTGCAGGCGCAGGCGCCGGGCATCGAGACGCTGCGCCGCCAGTTCGCCGGCGTCGCGCAGGCCCTGGGCATGAGCTGGAACATCCACGATCCCAGCCGGCCGATGCGCACGGTGATCATGGTGTCGAAGTTCGACCACTGCTTCGACGACCTGCTCTACCGCCGCCGCAACGGCGACCTGAACATGGAGATCGCGGCCGTCGTCTCCAACCACCTCGACCTGCGGCCGATGGCCGAGCGCGAGGGCATGCGCTTCGTCTACCTGCCCGTCACGAAGGACAACAAGGCGCAGCAGGAGGCGCGTCTGCTCGAGATCGTCGACGAGGCGGGGGCGGAGCTGGTGGTGCTGGCGCGCTACATGCAGATCCTCTCGGACGAGCTGGCGCGCAAGCTGGCGGGGCGCTGCATCAACATCCACCACTCCTTCCTGCCCGGCTTCAAGGGGGCCAAGCCCTACCACCAGGCCTTCGACCGCGGCGTCAAGCTGATCGGCGCGACCGCCCACTACGCGACGCCGGACCTCGACGAGGGGCCGATCATCGAGCAGGTCGTCACGCGCGTGGACCACAACCTCAAGCCCGAGCAGCTGGTGCGCGTCGGGCGCGACAACGAGTGCCTGGCGCTCGCGGCGGCGGTCAAGTTCCACATCGAGCGGCGCGTCTTCGTCGACGGCAACAAGACCGTCGTGTTCCGCGGCAGCTGAGCGCGCACTGAGCGGTGCGCGGCCCGATCAGCCGATCGGGCGCGTGCCCTTGCAGGCGGGATAGGTCGGGCAGCCCCAGAAGTCGCTGCCGGCCCTGGCGCCGCGCTGGGCGGTGCGCCGGACCATGGCTTGGGTGCATGCCGGGCATCGGGGCACTGCAGTCCGCTCGGGGCGGGCGAGGTCGGCCCTTGCGGGCGCCGCCGCATCGCTGGCCGGCCGGATCATGGCCTGCAGCGCCGGACCGTCGATCAGCTCGATGTGGCGCCCCTCGGCGAAGCGACGGGCCGCGTCGGTGTAGCGGCCCGACGTGACCACAAGGCCCCCGGCGGCACCCTGGGCAGCCATCACGCCGTAGAGCTCGCGCACGACCTCGACGCCGACGCGCAGCGCGCGCCACTGCTTGCACTGCACCAGGTGGCGCTCGCCATCCTTGTGCAATACCAGATCCACGCCGCCATCGGGCCCGCGGCCGCCGAGCTCTTCGACGCGAAAGCCGCGGCGCCGGAAGGCCTCGCCGACCAGGTGCTCGAACTGCTGCCAGCTCAGGCCCTGCACGGTCGCGGCGCTGCGGCTGCTGGCCGCAGTCTCGAGCAACCGGGCCCGTTCACGATGCCGCCACGCCGAGGCGATGGCGCCGAACAGGCAGACGATGGGCAGCAGGTACTGGCCAACCGCGGCGAACCCGCGCCACATGTTCTGTAGGGCGAAGGCCATCGGTGTGCCGGGCGGCGCCGGGGCGACCACGGGCTGGGTGGCGATGCCGTGCAGCAGCCAGTAGGACAGTCCCGCGAGCGCGACGCCCGCCCACCAGGGCAGCAACGCCACCAGTTCCATCAAGCCCTCGGCGGGGCTCGTCTTTCTTCTTCCCATGGAGGCACCCCCTGATCCGTGCTCGGTTGCTCCGACAATCTGACGTTGCCTTTGCATCGCAGGAGTATGGCCGTGAAGACCTTTGACATCGACGTCCAGCGCCTCAAGTCGGCCAAGCACGCGCATGGCCTGATCGAGCTCGGCGTCGACGTGCTGGTGCAGCCGCGCGCGGTGCGCGACGAGGGGCTGCCCAGCAGCTGCCTGCGCCTGCCGGTCGAGCATGCGCGCACGCTGCTGCTGCTGCTCAAGCAGCAGATCGCCGAGCTCGACAAGCTGCAGCCGCGCAGCCGGCGCTCGGGACGCTGCTGAGTCAGGCCAGGCTGCGCGCGATCTGACCGACGGTCTTGATCGCCTGCTCGCAGCGCGGGTCGTTGCCGTGGCCGCAGTTCAGGCGCAGCCCGTTGGCGTGGCGGCGGTCGGCCGAGAACAGGTGGCCGGGGGCAACGCTGATCTCGTGCGCCAGCGCGAGGCGGTGCAGCTGCAGCGCGTCGACGCCCGCCGGCAGCTCCAGCCACAGGAAGTAGCCGCCCTCGGGCCGCGTGACGGTGGTGCCGGGCGGGAAATGCTTGCCGACCGCGCGCAGCGCCGCCGCCTGGTAGAGCGCGAGCGTCGCGCGCAGCTGGCGCAGGTGGCGCTCGTAGCCGCCTTGCCGCAGGTACTCCGACAGGCCCTCCTGCGAGGGCACGGCGGCGGCCAGCGAGCCCATCAGCTTGCGCCGCGCGACCTCGCCGGCGAAGCGCCCGGCCGCGCTCCAGCCGATGCGGTAGCCCGGCGCGAGCGATTTCGAGAAGGAATTGCAGTGCATCACGAGCCCGCGCCGGTCATAGGCCTTGGCCGGCGGCGGGCGGCGCGCGCCGAAGTAGAGCTCGCCGTAGACGTCGTCCTCGATCAGGGGCACCTCGTGGCGCGCCAGCAGCTCGACGAGCTCGCGCTTGCGCGCCTCGGGCATCAGGCTGCCGAGCGGGTTCTGGAAGGTCGGCATGAACCAGCAGGCCTTGACCGGATGGCGCGTCAGCACCTCGTGCAGCGAGGCGAGGTCGACGCCGGTGCGAGGGTCGGTCGCGACCTCGACGGCGCGCAGCCCGAGCCGCTCGAGCGCCTGCAGCGCCGCATAGAACGTAGGCGACTCGACGGCGACCAGGTCGCCCGGCCGCGTCACCGTCTCGAGGCAGAGGTTCAGCGCCTCCATCGCGCCGTTGGTGACGACGATCTCGTCCGGATCCACGCCCAGGCCGGCGGCGAGGTAGCGCTGCGCGATCTGGCGGCGCAGCGTGGCGCTGCCGGGCGAGAGGTCCTCGACGGTGCGCCAGGGGTCGAGCCGGCGCGTCGCGCGGCCGAGCGCGCGCGCCAGCTCGGGCAGCGGGAACAGCGTCGGGCTCGGGAAGGCCGAGCCCAGCGGCACCAGCGCGCGCTCGCGCGCATGGCCGAGCACCTCGAACACCAGCTCGCTGACCTGCACGTCCAGCGTGCCGGTGCTGGGCGTCGCGGCGCGCGGCTCCGGATGGGCCGGCCGCGCGCGGGCGCGCACGTAGTAGCCCGAGCGCGGCCGCGCCTCGATCAGGCCCTGGGTCTCGAGCAGGCCGTAGGCGGCGAACACGGTCGAGGGGCTGAGCTGGCGCGTCTCGCGCGCCTCGCGCACCGAGGGCAGGCGCTCGCCCGGGCGCAGCGTGCCGGCCTCGATCGCGGTGCGCATTTCCTCGGCGAGCTGCTCATAGCGCGTCATCGGGGCGACCTCATCTGATACCGCATCTGCGGAAGTTTTTGAAACTGTAATGAGCCTAGCCCTGGTGCAGTGGAATGCCCCTCGGGTGACCCAACTGATACCCAACATTTGTGCGGATCTGAGTCTTCTGTTGCGCAGGGCGCCGAGGCACAGTGCGGGGCATTGCCAGCGAGGGGAATCATGGGTGTCGCGAGCTACGTGCGGATGGTCTTGTGGAGCTTCTTCGGCGTGCGCCGCCGCGCCGCCGCCGACCGCGAGCTGCCGACCGTGAGGCCGGTCCCGCTCGTGCTCACCGCGATCGGCCTCGCGGCGCTGTTCGTGTTCACGCTGCTGGGGGTGGTGCATGTCGCGACGCACTGAGCGCCGTCGGGCCGCGCGATGCGGGGCCGTCGCGCTGCTCGCGCTGGCGGCGCTGCTGCCGGCCTGGGGCGCCAGGCCGGCGGCGGTGGAGGACAGCATCGCGCAGCGCATGCAGGCCTGCACGGTCTGCCACGGCAAGGAGGGCCGGGCCACGCCGGACGGCTATTTCCCGCGCATCGCCGGCAAGCCGGCGGGCTACCTCTACAACCAGCTCGTCAACTTCCGTGACGGGCGCCGTCGCTACGCCCCCATGGCCTACCTGGTCGAGCACCTGTCGGACGCCTACCTGCACGAGATCGCCAGCCACTTCGCGACGCTCGACCTGCCCTACGCGCCGCCGCCGGCCGCGCCGGTGCCGGCCGCCACGCTGGCGCTCGGCGAGCGCCTGGCGCGCCAGGGCGACGCGGCGCGCCGGCTGCCGGCCTGCACGCGCTGCCACGGCGAGCGCCTGGCCGGCGCCGAGCCGGCCATCCCCGGCCTGGTCGGGCTGCCGCGCGACTACCTGCTGGCCCAGATCGGCGCCTGGCGCAGCGGCGAGCGCCGCGCGGCCGCGCCCGACTGCATGGCGGGCATCGTGCAGCGCCTGCAGCCGCACGAGATCGCCGCGCTGGCGAGCTGGCTCGCGGTCCAGCCCCCGCCGGCCGCCGGTGCGCCGAAGGAGCAGGCGCGCGCGCCGCTGCCGATCGACTGCGGGAGCGGCTTGCAATGAACCACTTCCTTTACGGCCTCACCGCCTCCCCTCAGGGGTGCGTCGCGGCCCGGTCGGGGCGCGGCGGCGGCTGGACGGTTCGGCGCATGTGCGGCGCCCCGGAGCCGCTGCGATGAGCGCGCGTCGCTGGCGCTGGGCCGCCGTCGGCGCGGTGGCGCTCGTCGCGGTGCTGGCCGCGGCCGTGCTCGCGCTGAACCGGCTCGACGAGGCGCCGCTCGACGCGCCGCCGCCGGCCGGCGCTGCCGATGCCGCCACCGTCGCGCGTGGCGCCTACCTGGCGCGTGCCGGCAACTGCGCCGCCTGCCACACCGCGCGCGGCGGCCCCGCGTACGCCGGCGGGCGTGGCATCGACACGCCCTTCGGCACCGTCTATGCATCGAATCTGACACCCGACCGCGAGACCGGCCTGGGCGACTGGAGCGCCGAGGCCTTCTGGCGCGCGATGCACAACGGCCGCGCGAAGGACGACCGGCTGCTCTATCCGGCCTTCCCCTACCCGAGCTACACCCGCGTGAGCCGCGAGGATGCCGACGCGATCTACGCCTACCTGCGCAGCCTCGCGCCGGTGCGCCAGCCGAACCGGCCGCATGCGCTGCGCTTCCCCTACGACAGCCAGGCCGCGCTGGCGGTGTGGCGGGCCCTCTTCTTCCGCCCGGGCCGCTTCGAGCCCGAGGCCGGGCGCTCGGCGGCCTGGAATCGCGGCAGCTACCTGGTGCGCGGCCTGGGCCACTGCGAGGCCTGCCATGCCGAGCGCAACTGGCTCGGCGCGACCGCGGGCGGCCTCGAGCTCGGCGGCGGGCTGATCCCGATGCAGGGCTGGTACGCGCCCTCGCTGGCCGCGCCGCACGAGGCCGGCGTGCAGGACTGGCCCGAGGACGAGATCGTCGCGCTGCTCGGCGGCGGCGTCGCGCCGCGCGGCTCGGTGATGGGGCCGATGTCCGAGGTGGTGTTCCGCAGCACCCAGCACCTGAGCCGCGCCGACCTGCAGGCGATGGCGGTGTTCCTGAAGTCGCTGCCGCGCATGCCGGCGCGCGCGCCGGCCGCGCCGGCGCCCGACGGGGCGACGATGCGCCGCGGCGAGGAGGTCTACCGCGACCATTGCAGCGCCTGCCACGGCGAGCGTGGCGAAGGGGCGGGCGGCCTGTACCCGCCGCTGGCCGGCAACCGGGCGGTCGCGCTGGCGCGGCCGAACAACGTGGTCAAGGCGATCTTCCACGGCGGCTTCGCGCCGGCCACGGCGGCGAACCCGCGGCCCTTCGGCATGCCGCCGTTCGCGCAGGTGCTGAGCGATGCCGAGGTCGCCGCGGTGTCGACCTACATCCGCAACGCCTGGGGCGCGGCGGCGCCGGCGGTCACGGCGCTGGACGTGCTCAACGCGCGCTGAAGGCGCGGCCGGCGCGCCCACGCCGGCCCGCGGGCTCAGTGGACGTCGGGGTCGGCCGGCGTGCCGGTGAACTCGCTCTGGTTGATGTCGAGCTCGGTGAACTTGCGGTAGAGCGTCGAGCGCGCCATCCCGAGCGCCTGCGCGACCTGGTTGACGCGGCGGTACTTGCGCAGCATGCCGACGATGATCTGGCGCTCGTAGTCGCGCAGCGCCGCCAGACTCTCGGCCGGCTCGGTTCGGCCGTCGGCGCGGACCGTGTCCGGCGAACCGTTGAGCACCTCCGGCGGCAGGCAGTCGACGTCGATCGTGCCGTCGGAGCACAGCAGCGCGGCCTCGATCGCATTGCGCAGCTCGCGCGCGTTGCCGGGCCAGCGGTAGCGAGCCAGCGCGGCCTGCGCCTCGGGCGTGAGGCGCACCGCCGCGAGGCCGTGCTTGCTGCGCATCGCCTCGGCGAACTGCCCGGCCAGCAGTGCGACATCGTCGGGCCGTTCGCGCAGCGGCTTGATGCCGCGTTGCACGACCTTGAGCCGGAAGTACAGGTCCTGGCGGAAGCGCCCCTGCGCGATCAGCTGCTCGAGGTTGCGGTGGGTCGCGGCGATGATGCGGCAGCTGCTGCGCCGTGTCTCGCAGGAGCCGACACGCTGGAAGCTGCCGTCCTCGAGCACGCGCAGCAGCGCGGCCTGCATCGCCGGGGGCAGCTCGCCGACCTCGTCGAGAAAGAGCGTGCCGCCCTGGGCCGACTCGAAGTAGCCGGCGCGCCCGCGCGGGTCGGCGCCGGAGAAGGCGCCCTTCACATAGCCGAAGAAGGTGCTCTCCATCAGGTGCTCGCTGATCGCGCCGCAGTTGACCGCGAGGTAGGGGGCGTTGCGGCGCGCGCTGCAGGCATGCACATGGCGCGCGAGCAGCTCCTTGCCGGTGCCGGTCTCGCCGGTGATCAGCAGGGTCACGTCGGCCGCGGCGATGCGCCGGAGGTCGTCGAGCATGCGCCGCGTCTCCGGGTCGCGCGTGGCGAACTCGCCGAAGCGCGCGACCGGCTCGGCCGGCGTCGCGGCCGCGCGGGCCGGCGGCGCCGGCGGGCTGAACACCTTCTGGTAGCCGGCCGGCTTGGCCAGCAGCACGATCGCGCCGATGCGCGCGCCGGTGCCGGGCGCTTTCACGTCGATGGTCTCGCGCACCGCGACCGGCTCGTCGAGCGTGGTCCAGCGCTCGGCGATCTGGCGGCAGCGCTCGCTGGGCGTGTGCATCACCGGGCGGCCCGCGTGGTCGAGCGCGAGCATGTCGTCGTGCGGGTAGTGGCGCGCCGCGTCGCTGAAGGCGATCAGCAGGCGGCGGCGCTCGAGCTCGCGGTGCAGCGCCATGCGCGCCTGGATCGAGTTGGCCACCGACACCGCCAGGCCGAGTGCCTGGTCGCGGAAATCGGACTCGACGGTGGTGAAGTCGATGATGCCGAGGACGGTCTGCCCGTCGGTGTCGAAGATCGGCGCGGCGGCGCAGGACCAGGCATGCCAGTGCTCGCAGAAGTGCTCGGAGGCGAACACGTGCACCGGCTGGCCCTTCGCGAGCGCGGTGCCCAGGCCGTTGGTGCCGGCCGACAGCTCGGTCCATTCGGAGCCGACCACGATGCCGGCATCCGCCGCGGCGCGCTCGCGGACCTTCGAGGTGCCGCTGATGTGCAGCACGGTGCCGGTGCGCTCGGTCAGCACCATGATGCCGGGCACGTCGATGAGGAAGTGGCCGACGTCCTGCACGATCGGCACCGAGGTCTCGAGCAGCAGCTGCTCGGCCTCGCGGCGGCGGCGGAACTCCTCCTCGCTCAGGCGCCGCCCCTTGGTCATCGCGACGTCGACCCCGAGCGCGGTGCAGCGCTGCCACTCGTCGAGCAGCAGCTGGTGGTAGGGGTTGCGACGCTCCTCGAGGTCGATCAGGCCCGCGTTGAAGCGCTCCCACAGGCTGCGCACGCCGCGCAGGTCCTTGTGGAAGCCGACATAGGGGCTGGAGTCGGGCTTCATCGCGAGCGCCCTTTCGAGATGCATTCGGGGGATGGCCGCTGCGCGACGCCCGCCGGGCACGCGCACCACGCCTGCCGGCGATTGAAGCGGTTCGGGCCGGCCCGGGCAAGTCCGCCAAATCCCTGATGGGGGGCGCCCGGTGTCCCGGAAGTCGGACAGCGCGCCGGCGCCCAGGGTGGCCTGGTGAAAACCCTCGGTCCAGGGCGGCCGAGGCGCCCGGCGCCGGCCGCGCGCGCCGGGCGCGCGTGTCCCGCGCGTCGGACAGTGGTGTCCGGGCGCGGACACGCGACGGTGCTTGCAAGAGGCGTCGCCGGGCGCCAAGGGGGTGGATTCCTCCAGGAAATCCCTGGCTGCGGGGCACTGGACGGGGTGGCCCGCAACCTGCACAAAGACAGGCGGCGCAACGCAGTGCCCTCGCCCGTCGGGCGCGCACCGGCGGCCTTACCCCCAGCCTCATGACGGAGATCGACTGATGACAGCAAGCTCTTCCCCCTCGACCCCCGCCGCGCAGCGCGTCGACGCGGTCGTGATCGGCGCCGGCGTGGCCGGCCTGTACCAGGTCTACCGCCTGCGCGAGCAGGGCCTGAAGGTGCAGGGCATCGAAGCCGGCGCCGACGTCGGCGGCACCTGGTACTGGAACCGCTACCCGGGCGCGCGCTTCGACTCCGAGGTCGAGGTCTACCGCTACTGGTTCTCCGAGGAGCTCTACACCGACTGGAAGCCCAGCGAGCGCTACCCGGCCCAGCCCGAGACCGAGCGCTGGCTGCAGTGGGTCGCCGACCGGTGCGACCTGCGTCCGCACTACCGCTTCAACACCCGCGTGCTCGCCGCGCACTACGACGAGCCGAGCCGGCTGTGGCGCATCACGACCGACCAGGGCGACACGATCGAGGCGCAGTTCTTCATCTGCTGCACCGGCATGCTGTCGGCGCCGCTGACCGACAGCTTCGCCGGGCAGAGCAGCTTCAAGGGCCGCGTCTTCCACACCGCGCGCTGGCCGAAGGAGGCGATCGACTTCAGCGGCAAGCGCGTCGGCGTCGTCGGCACCGGCGCGACCGGCATCCAGGTGATCCAGACCCTCGCGTCGCAGGTCGGCCAGCTCAAGGTCTTCCTGCGCACGCCGCAGTACATCATCCCGATGCGCAACCCGAAGTACGGCGAGGCCGAGTGGTCGCAGCAGCGCGCGCGCTTCGCGCAGCTCAAGGAGCAGGTGCAGCACTCCTTCGCCGGTTTCGACTACGACTTCAGCCACGGTGGCTGGGCCGAGAAGACCCCCGAGCAGCGCCTGGAGGTGCTCGAGAAGCTGTGGGCCGACGGTTCGCTGGCGCTGTGGATCGCCGGCTTCGTGGAGATGTTCTTCGACGAGACGGTCAATGCCGAGGTGTCCGAATTCGTGCGCGCGAAGATGCGCGAGCGCCTGAAGCACGACCCGGTGCTGTGCGAGAAGCTGATCCCGACCAGCTACGGCTTCGGCACCCACCGCGTGCCGCTGGAGAGCGGCTACCTCGAGGCCTACCTGCGCCCGAACGTCGAGATCGTCGACGTGAAGGCGGCGCCGATCGAGCGCATCGTCCCCGAGGGCGTGCAGACCGCCGACGGCCAGGTCCACGAGCTCGACATCCTGATCCTCGCCACCGGCTTCGACGCCGGCAGCGGCGCGCTCACGCGCATCGACATCCGCGGCCGCGGCGGCCGCTCGCTGAAGGAGGAATGGGGCCACGAGATCCGCACGACCATGGGCCTGCAGGTGCATGGCTACCCGAACCTGTTCACCACCGGCGCGCCGCTGGCGCCCTCGGCGGCCCTGTGCAACATGACCACCTGCCTGCAGCAGCAGGTCGACTGGATCGCGCAGTGCATCGCGGCGGTGCGGGCCCAGGGCAAGCAGGTGATCGAGCCGACCCGCGAGACCGAGGACCGCTGGGTCGCCCACCACGACGAGCTGGCCAACCAGACCCTGTTCGTCAAGACCGACTCCTGGTACCTGGGCTCGAACGTGCCGGGCAAGCCGCGGCGCATGCTGTCCTACGTCGGCGGGGTGCACACCTACCGGCAGCGCTGCGAGGAGCTCGCCGCCAGCGGCTACCCGGGCTTTGCGATGAGCTGAGGCCGCGGACCGTCCTGCCCCGGCGGCCATGCCGTGGCAGGACGCGCGATCGATCGACCCCCCGGATTCCCCCCACAGCGGAGACAAGACCATGATCACGAACCCCTACTACGGCCAGGAAGGCCACGGCCCCTATGAGCTGATGGACATCGGCCGGCTCGAACTGGAGGAGGGCGGCGTCATCGAGCACTGCCAGCTCGCGGTGGCCTGGCACGGCCAGCTGAACGCGGCCAAGGACAACGCGATCCTGGTGCCGACCTGGTACTCGGGCACCAGCAAGATCATGGAGCAGGTCTACATCGGCGCCGGCCGCGCGCTCGATCCGGCCAAGTACTTCATCGTCGTCGTCAACCAGATCGGCAACGGCCTGTCGACCTCGCCCCACCGCCTGGCCGACCCGACCGCCTTCCCGAAGGTGCGCATCGGCGATGACGTGCGCGCCCAGCACCGGCTGCTGACCCAGGTGTTCGGCATCGAGCGGCTCGCGCTGGTGGTCGGCGGCTCGATGGGCGCGCAGCAGACCTACGAGTGGGCGGTGCGCTACCCGGAGATGGTGCAGCGCGCCGCGCCGATCGCCGGCACCGCGCGCAACACCGAGCACGACTTCGTGTTCGCCAAGACGCTGTGCGACGCGATCACCACCGACCCCGGCTACGCGGGCGGGCGCTACGCGTCCTCGGCCGAGGTCGCCGCCGGGCTGCGCCGCCACGCCGAGCTGTGGACGGTGATGGGCTGGAGCACCGAGTTCTTCGCGCAGGGCCGCCACCGCGCGCTCGGCTTCGAGGACATGAGCGCCTTCGTCGACAACTTCATGGTCGGCTACTTCGCGCCGATGGACCCGAACGACCTGCTGGCGATGGCCTGGAAGTGGCAGCGCGGCGACGTCAGCCGCCACACCGGCGGGGACCTCGCGGCCGCGCTGGGACGCATCCGCGCGCGGACCTTCGTGATGCCGATCAGCCACGACATGTTCTTCCCGCCGGCCGATGCGGAGCGCGAGTGCCGGCTGATCCCCTGCGCCGAGTTCCGCCCGATCGACAGCATCGACGGGCACCTGGCGCTGTTCGGCACCGACGCCGCCGCGATGGCGCAGCTCGATCGCCACCTGGGCTAGGCGGCCGGCAGCGCCAGCAGCTCGCCCAGG
>DATMJX010000058.1:0-3304 GCA_035553715.1 Methylibium sp. | reverse complement strand
GTGTTCCGCCTCGGGCTGTGGATCGCGCTGCCAATCGTCACCATGCTGCTGTTCGTCAACCTGGTGCTGGGCGTGATCTCGCGCGTGGCGAGCCAGATGAACGTGTTCGCGATCGGCTTCCCGATCACGCTGGCCGTCGGGCTGGTCGGCATCACGCTGACGCTGCCGATGATGGAGGCGCCGTTCACGATGGCGCTCGAGCAGATGCTGGCGCAGTTCCAGCGCTGAGCCGGGGCCGCCGCGGCGAGGCGGCGGCGTGCGGGCCCCTGCGCGGGCCTGTCCGAATGTGGCACGGCGCTGGGACGGTGCCCGGAAAAACCCTGGATCGCTTGTTTTACCGGGCTACCGACAGCCCGCCGGCCCCCCCGGCAACGCGCTGGCATGGATGACCGTATCCGGCCGGCTGGCCCGGTGGGGGTCGACTTTGTGCGAATCTGGCACGACTGATGCATGGGAATTGGTGGTAACCCGAGTATTGCGGGTGAGCGGGAGGTGTCCCCATGCGTGCGATCCTGATGGCCCTGGCGATGAGCGGCTGTGCACCGGCCTGGTGTGCCGAGGACATCCTCGATGTCCTGCAGCGCTCGCAGCAGATGCAGCTCGACGCGCTGGCGGCCCAGGAGGTCGACCCGGCCAGCGAGGCGTCGCAGGTCGTGCAGCGCAGCTTCGACCGGGTGGTCGAGGCACTGAACCTGCGCCAGCCCGGGATGCGGCTGATCGTGGTGCGCAGCCCGCTGCTGGCGGTGTGCCTGATGGGGCGGGTGATCGCCGCCAACGTCTCGCTCGCCGACCTGAGCGAGAGCGAGCGGCTGTTCATCCTCGCCCACGAGCTCGGCCACATCGAGCACGGCCACTGGGCGCAGCTCGGGGCGCTGTACAAGCGCCACATCCCGGGCGAGGTCGTCGCGTCGACGACCGACCCGGTGGCCGGCATCCTGGGCCGCGAGGCCTCGGAGCTGTCGCACCGGCACGAGTACGAGGCCGATGCCTTTGCGCTGCGGCTGCTGCGCCGGCTCGGCGAGCCCGAGGAGACGCCGGTGGTGCTGTTCACCGAGCACCTGCCGATGGTCAAGACGACCGCGACCCACCCCGGCACGCACCAGCGGCTGGCGCACCTGCGGCAGACCGACTGAGCCAGGCTCTCGCAAGGGGGTCGCCGCGGAGCCGGCTGGGCCGGTCCGCCAGCGGGCCTTGCAGGCCGCGCCGGGCCAGCGGCTCGGCCCTGCGGCCAGGCACGAAAAGCCCCCGGACCTTGCGTGTCCGGGACCTTGCTCCCCGCAGGGGGTGCGGCGCAACCGCGACAGGGGCCTCAGACCAGGCCGTTGCGGATCGCGTAGACCGTCATCTCGGAGTTGTTGGCCAGGCCCAGCTTCTCGAGCACGCGGGCGCGGTAGACGCTGACGGTCTTGGGGCTGAGCGTCAGCTCGGTGGCGATGTCCGACAGCCGCTTGCCCGAGGCGATCAGCACCAGGGTCTGCAGCTCGCGGTCCGAGAGCTTCTCGTGGGCCACCGTGGCGACCGGCTGGGTCAGGCTCTCGGCGAGCATCTGCGCGATCTCGGGGGTGATGTACTTGCGGCCCTGCGCCACCATGCGCACCGCGTCGACCAGCACGCGCGCGTCGCTGCCCTTGTTGACGTAGCCGAAGGCGCCGGCGCGCAGCGCCCGGATCGCGTACTGCTCCTCGGGGTGCATCGACACGACCAGCACGCGCATGGCGGAGGACTCGTCCTTGAGCACCTGCAGCACGTCCAGGCCGCTGCGCCCGGGCATGTTGATGTCGAGCACCAGCACGTCGCAGGAGGTGCTGCGCAGCAGGCTGCGCAGCTCGCCGTAGTCGCCGGCCTCGCCGACCACCTCGATGTCCGGCGCGTCGGCCAGCGTGTCGCGGATGCCACGCCGGATCAGCGCATGGTCGTCACACAGGATCACTCGGGTCGTCATTGGGCAACTCTACTGTGCGGCGGCTGGGTGGCCAACCTCCGCCTGGGGGAAGGGTTTCAGAGGTCGTCCCAGGTGGTCGGGTCGTCGGCATCGTCGCCGTCCAGGTCGGCCAGCCCGGCCTCGGTGTCCCCCTCGCCGATCGGCACCGACAGGATCAGCGTCGTGCCGCCGGGGCCGCTGGCCAGCTCGATCCAGCCGCCCACCTGGGCGGCGCGCTCGCGCAGCCCGCGGATGCCGAAGGAGCGCGCCTTGGCCAGGTCCTCCTGGCTCAGGCCACGGCCGTTGTCGGTGACCTCGAGCGAGAGCACCCGCCCGGCGATCGTCAGGTCGACGTCGACACGGGTCGCGAAGGCGTGCTTGCTGATGTTGGTCAGCGCCTCCTGCGCGGTGCGGTAGGCCGCCAGCGCGACGCCCTCGGGCAGCGGCGGCAGCTCGTCGCGGTTGCAGCGGAACTGCGCGAGCACGCCGTTGCGGCGCTCGAAGCGCTGGGTCATCCACTGCAGCGCGGCGATCAGGCCGTGCTCGAGGATCGCCGGGCGCAGGTTGTGCATGATGCGCTTGCTGGCTTCGATCGCGGAGGTGACCGTCTCGATCGCGCTCTGCGCGCGCTGCGCGACCGCCGGGTCGCCGCTGCGCCGGGCGATCCACTCCAGGTCGAACTTCAGCGCGGTCAGCGAGCCGCCGACGTCGTCGTGGATCTCGCGCGAGATCGCCACGCGCTCGGCCTCGACGCTGGACTGCAGGTACTGCGCCAGCTCGCGCAGGCGCTGTTCGCTCTGGCCGAGCGCCAGGTCGGCCGCCAGCTTGGCGCGCTGGGCCTCGACGCTCTCCATCGCATGCAGCACCGCCGGGACCAGCCGCGCCAGCTTGTCCTTGAGCAGGTAGTCATTGGCACCGTTGAGCATGGCCTGCACCGCGACCTGCTCGCCGATCTCGCCCGAGATCAGCACGAAGGGCAGCAGCCGGCCGCTCTCGCGCAGGATCTCCAGCGCCTTCAGGCCCGAGAAGCCCGGCAGGTTGTAGTCGCACAGGACCACGTCCCAGGGCTCGCGCAGCGCGGCGCGGTACTCGGCCTCGGACTCGACGCGCAGCGCGTCGGCGTCGATGCCGCCCTGGCGCAGCAGCGCGACCGTCGTCAGGTGGTCGATCGGGTTGTCCTCCACGTGCAGCACGCGCAGCTGCGACGGCACGGCCAGCGGGGCGGGGCGGGAGACGGTCGGTTCGGTCATGGGCGCGAAGCCGGGAAATGGCGCGGGTTTGCGGCCGTCATCTTGACACCGTCCGGACCGCAGGCGCGAAGAATCGGCACAGCCCCGTGTGGCATGCCGCGGCGCGCCGCGGCATGCCACACGGGGCTGTGCC
>DATMJX010000057.1:0-4695 GCA_035553715.1 Methylibium sp. | reverse complement strand
GCCCTGGCCATCGGCGTGGCGGATCACCTGATGATCGCTCAGTACGGCATCTACTCCGTGATCTCGCCGGAAGGCTGCGCGTCGATCCTGTGGAAGACCGCCGAGCGCGCCAGCGACGCCGCCGAGGCGATGGGCATCACCGCCCACCGGCTCAAGGCGCTGGGCCTGATCGACAAGATCGTCAACGAGCCGGTCGGCGGTGCCCACCGCGATCCCTTGCAGATGGCCGTCTACCTGAAGCGGGCGCTCAACGACGCGCTGCGCCAGGTCGTCGATCTCAAGCCGCGCGAGCTGTTGAATCAGCGCTACGAGCGCCTCAAGAGCTACGGCCGCTTCAGCGACACCAAGGACCGCTGAGGCCGGCGTGCGCCGCGCCGTCGCCGTTGCCTACAGCGGCGGGCGTGACTCGACCGCGCTGCTGCATGCGACGCTCCTCGCGGCGGTCGAGCAGGGCATCGAGGTCCATGCGCTGCATGTCCACCACGGGCTGAGCCCGCACGCCGACGACTGGCTCGCCCATGGCGAGCGCCAGTGCGCGCGCTGGGCCCGGCGGGGCCTGCCGGTGCGCTTCCATGCCGAGCGGCTGGCGCTGCGACCGGCGCGCGGCGAGAGCGTCGAGGCCGTCGCGCGCGCCGCGCGCTATGCGGCGTTGCGCCGCATGGCACTGGCGGCCGGCTGCGACCTCGTGCTGCTGGCCCATCACCGGCGCGACCAGGCCGAGACCTTGCTGCTGCAGGCCTTGCGCGGCGCCGGCGTGGCCGGGCTCGCCGGCATGCCGGCCTGCGCCGAGCGAGACGGGCTGACCTGGGCGCGCCCCTGGCTCGGCCAGTCGGCCGAATCGGTCGCGGCCTATGTGCGCCGCCACCGTTTGCGGCATGTCGAGGACGACAGCAACAGCGATCGACGCTTTGCGCGCAACCGGCTGCGCCTCGATGTCTGGCCGGCCCTGGTGGCAGCATTCCCTCATGCGGAGTCGGCGCTGGCCGACGCGGCGACCTGGGCAGGCCAGGCCGATGCGGCGCTGGCCGACCTGGCGGCGATCGACCTCGGTGCCTGCAGTGTTGGCGAGGCGCTCGATCTGGCCGCGTGGCAGCGTCTCGCGCCGCACCGTGCGGCCAACGTGCTGCGCGCCTGGTTGCGAGCACGCAGCGGCCGTGCGCCGGGTGCGGCCGAGCTGCAGCGTCTGCTGCGCGAACTGCCGGGCCGGGCGTCGGCCAGCTGGCCACTGGCGGCCGGCACGCTGCGGCGCTACCGTGGACGCGTGCGGTTCGAGGCCGGGCGCCCGCCCGCCGATGCGCCGCGCGAGGAGCAACTGACGATCGGACGCGCCGGGCGCTACCCGCTGCCCGGCTGGGGCGGCACGCTGGTGGCGAGGCGGGTGCGCGAGGGCGGCGCCGCGCTTGCGCGGCTGGCGGGGCTGAGGCTGGTCGAGCGCCGGGGTGGCGAGCGTTTCCGCCCGGCAGCCGACCGCCCCGCGCGCAGCCTCAAGAAGCAGTTCCAGTCGCTCGGCATCGCGGCCTGGGAGCGCGGGGGACCGCTGCTGATCGCGGGCGACGGCACGCTGGTCTTCGTGCCGGGCCTGGGCATCGATGCCCAGGCGCGTGCGCCGGCTGGCGTGCCGCAGCTCGCACTGGCCTGGGAGCCGGCCGGCGGGTAGGGCGTTGGCGGGTGGCTAAAATCGCGGGTTCGCGGTTTTGGGGCACCCCGCCCCCAACAGCGGCCGCGATCCCACTGCGACCTCTCTCATGGCACTGATCGTTCACAAGTACGGCGGCACGTCGATGGGCTCGACCGAGCGCATCCGCAACGTCGCCAAGCGCGTCGCCAAGTGGGCGCGCGCCGGCCACCAGATGGTGGTCGTGCCCTCCGCGATGAGCGGCGAGACCAATCGCCTGCTCGGCCTCGCGAAGGAGCTGTCGCCGCCCAGCCATTCGGCCGCGCTGGCGCGCGAACTCGACATGATCGCCTCGACCGGCGAACAGGTCTCGGTCGGCCTGCTCGCGATCGCGCTGCAGGCCGAGGGCATGGACGCCGTCAGCTACACCGGCTGGCAGGTGCCGGTACGCACCGACAGCGCGTATACCAAGGCGCGCATCGAGAGCATCGATGATGCCCGTGTGCGCGCCGACCTCGATGCCGGCAAGGTGGTCATCATCACCGGCTTCCAGGGCATCGACGGCAACGGCCACATCACGACGCTGGGCCGTGGCGGCTCGGACACCTCGGCGGTCGCGATCGCCGCGGCGCTGAAGGCGGCCGAGTGCCTGATCTACACCGACGTCGACGGGGTCTACACGACCGACCCGCGCGTCGTGCCGGAGGCGCGGCGCCTGCATGCCATCAGCTTCGAGGAGATGCTCGAGATGGCCAGCCTGGGCTCCAAGGTGCTGCAGATCCGTTCGGTCGAGTTCGCCGGCAAGTACCGCGTGCCGACCCGGGTGCTGTCGAGCTTCACCGACTGGGACATCCCGCTCGAGGAAGAGGCCAAGTCCGGCACCCTGATCACTTTCGAGGAAGACGAGAACATGGAACAAGCCATCGTGTCGGGCATCGCCTTCAACCGCGACGAGGCCAAGATCACCGTGCTGGGCGTGCCGGACAAGCCGGGCATCGCCTACCAGATCCTCGGTCCGGTGGCCGAGGCCAACATCGACGTCGACGTGATCATCCAGAACGTCTCGCACGACGGCAAGACCGACTTCAGCTTCACCGTGCACCGCAACGACTACGCGCGCACGCTCGAGCTGCTGAAGACCAGCGTGCAGCCCGCGACCAGCGCGGCGCAGGTGATCGGCGACCCGAAGATCTGCAAGGTCAGCATCGTCGGCATCGGCATGAAGAGCCATGCCGGCGTCGCGAGCACGATGTTCCGTACGCTGTCGGAGGAAGGCATCAACATCCAGATGATCTCCACCTCCGAGATCAAGACCTCGGTCGTGATCGACGAGAAGTACATGGAGCTCGCGGTGCGCGCGCTGCACAAGGCCTTCGACCTGGACCGAGCAGCTGCGGCATAATCTCACCTCTGGCCTGGAGTCGTGACCGAGAGGCCGAAGGTGCTCCCCTGCTAAGGGAGTATGTGAGCTAAAACTTGCATCGAGGGTTCGAATCCCTCCGACTCCGCCAAATATCATTTCGCTAAGGTGCGCTGAGCACCGCAGAAAGCCCCGCAAACCCAGTGTTTACGGGGCTTTTTTGTTCGCGGAGCGTCGCCAGCGTGCGTTGACAGCCGCGCCGTTTGGGGGAACGATCCGGGGGAACGGAGCAGGGAATTCCCCCTGCTTCAGGCCTGAAAGTCCCCCAGATGCCTCTGACGGACCCTGCCTGCCGCAACGCGCGCTGCCCTGAGGGCAAGGCCCGCGAGCGCTACGCCGACAGTGGCGGCCTCTACCTCGAGGTCCAGCCCAGCGGCGCGAAGCACTGGCGCTGGAAGTACCGCTTCGCCGGCAAGGAGAAGCGCCTGGCGCTGGGCACCTACCCCGCGGTCAGCCTCAAGGAGGCCCGTAGCGCCCGCGACAAGGCCCGCGATACCCTCAAGACGGGCTCAGATCCCGTCCAGGTCAAGAAGGACGCCAAGCTGGCCCAGCGCGTCGCCCTGACCACCAACTTCGAGGCCGTCGCCCGGTCCTGGCACGAGCACTGGAAGGGGCCGAAGTCCCCCAGGCACGCCGAGTACGTGATCCGCCGGCTCGAGGCCGATGTCTTCCCCGCGATCGGCAGCAAGCCCATCGGCGACATCACCGCGCCCCAGCTGCTGGCCATGGCCAAGAAGATCGAGGCCCGCGGCGCCCTCGACATCGCCCGGCGCGCTTGGCAGACGTGCGGCCAGGTCTTCGAGTTCGCCCTGGCGCACGGCATGCTCGAGCGCAACCCCGCCAAGGACGTGCGCCCCGGCGCGGCCCTCAAGGCCCGCAAGAAGGAGCACTACGCCCGCGTCGACCCGAAGGATCTGCCCGAGCTGCTGCGCAAGATCGAGGTCTACCAGGGCGGGCCGTACACCCGCATGGCGATGAAGCTCATGGCGCTGACCTTCGTGCGCACCGGCGAGCTGATCGGCGCGCGATGGGACGAGATCGACCTCGAGGCCGCCGAGTGGCGCATCCCCGCCGAGCGCATGAAGATGCGCACGCCCCACATCGTGCCGCTGTCCACCCAGGCCGTCGACGTGCTGCGCAGCCTGCACGAGCTCAAGGGCCTGGCCGGGCTGCTGTTCCCCGGCGAGCGCGACCACGAGAAGCCCATGAGCAACAACACCATCCTCAAGGCCTTGGAGCGCATGGGCTACGCCGGCAGGATGACCGGACACGGCTGGCGTGGCGTGGCGTCGACGGTGTTGCACGAGATGGGCTTCGATCACGCGCACATCGAGCTGCAGCTCGCGCACCAGGAGCGCGACGCGGTGAGCGCGGCCTACAACTTCGCGACCTACCTGCCGCAGCGCCGCAAGATGATGCAGCGCTGGGCCGACCATCTCGACGCCCTGAGGCAGGGCGGGAAGGTGCTGCCGATCAAGGCGGCATAGCAAGCGGGGCCGGAAGGCGTTGCAGCGCCGACTGGCCCCTGACCACAACGTGCAAACCTGAAAGGACCGCACATCATGGCTATCAACATTGTGACCCGGCGACAGACTCGCACCCTGAGGCTGTCAAAACACCTCTATCGCGATCTCGCTGAGCGAACGAAGGCGGTGGGGTT
>DATMJX010000056.1:0-9315 GCA_035553715.1 Methylibium sp. | reverse complement strand
GCGGCGGGCTTGCTGAACCGCACCTTGGGCGCCGCAGGTGGGCGCCTGCGGGTGGAGGTGCGCGGCTAGGGCGTGGGGCGAGAGGGCGCGCCGCCGGCTGTACGACGCGCGACGTCAGGGGACGTTAGGGAAGGTCTGCAGACGCGCCCTGCAACCGCCTGAGTTCTAAGTGACCTGGCGCGGCGCCGAGCGCTGTGCACCCTGATCACGACAGCGTCACGCCCCAGTCACGGCCACGACGCACAGTGCGCCCATGCACCTGCCCGGGCCGGCGACCATCGACCTCGTCTACTTCAACGCCGGCGGCGGGCACCGCGCGTCGGCGCTGGCGCTGCAGGCGTCGATCGAGCGGCTCGGCTGGCCGTGGACGGTGCGGCTGGTCAACCTGTTCGAGCGACTCGACCCGGGGGACAGCTTCCGCCGCCTGACCGGCTTCGCGCCGGAGGCGGTCTACAACCAGCGCCTCGCGCGCGGCTGGACGCTGGGGCTGGCGCAGGAGCTCAAGCTGCTGCAGGCGGCGATCCGCGTCGCCCACCCGACGCTGCTGCGGCGGCTGCGCGAGCACTGGGCCGCGAGCGAGCCGGACCTCGTCGTCTCGCTGGTGCCCAACTTCAACCGCGCGATGGGCCAGGCGCTCGCCGAGGCGCTGCCCGGCGTGCCCTTCGTGACGGTGCTGACCGACCTGGCCGACCACCCGCCCAGCTTCTGGATCGAGCCCGGCGTCGGCCAGCACGTCGTCTGCGGCACGCCGCGGGCGGCGGCGCAGGCGCGTGCGGCGGGGCTGCCGGCGTCGCATGTCCATGCCAGCTCGGGGATGATCCTGCGGCCGGCGTTCTACGCGCCGCGTCTCACGGACGGGGAGCGCGCGGCCGAGCGCCGCCGGCTCGGCCTGGACCCGCAGCGCCCGACCGGGCTGGTGATGTTCGGGGGCCAGGGCTCGAAGGCGATGCTGGGCATTGCGCAGGCGCTGCACGACACGCAGCTGGTGCTGGTGTGCGGCCACAACGAGCCACTCGCCGCGAAGCTGCGCGCGCTGCCGGCCAGCGCGCCGCGGCACGTGCTCGGCTTCACGAGCGACATCCCGCGCTGCATGCAGCTGGCCGACTTCTTCATCGGCAAGCCGGGCCCGGGCAGTGTCAGCGAGGCGGTGCAGCAGGACCTGCCGGTGATCGTGGTGCGCAACGCCTGGACGATGCCGCAGGAGCGCTACAACGCGCAGTGGGTGCTGGACGAGGGGCTGGGGCGGGTGCTGCCGAGCTTCAAGGGCATCGGCGCCGCGGTGGCGCAGCTGGTGGCCGGGCTCGACGGCTACCGCGCGGCGGTCGCGCGCATCGACAACCGCGCGGTGTTCGAGGTGCCGCAGATCCTGGCGCGCCTCCTCGCGGACGCGCAGCGCATGGGCGGCACGCTGCAGGGGCAGACCCTGGTCAATCAGGACGCCCTTGGGCGTCCATCGATCGGAGCTGACCGTTCACGGTGAGCCTGTCGAACCGCCGGCGCACGGCTTCGACCAGCTCAGCCCGAACGGCGGCCGAACGATCGAAAGCCCCATGGCCGTGACCGAGGTCGAGGCTGCGGTCGCGCGCCGATAATCGCGCCCATGAGGTTGCGCTTCACCAAGATGCAGGGCGCGGGCAACGATTTCGTCGTGCTCGACGCCACCCGCGTGCCGCTGGCGCTGAGTGCGGCGCAGTACCGCCGGCTGGCCGACCGGCGCTTCGGCGTCGGCGCCGACCAGATCCTGATCGTCGAGCCTTCGACGGAGCCGGGCGTGGACTTCCGCTACCGCATCGTCAACGCCGACGGCGGCGAGGTCGAGCAGTGCGGCAACGGGGCGCGCTGCTTCGTGCGCTACGTGCGCGAGGCCGGGCTCACGAGCAAGACCGCGATCCGCGTGCGCACCGCCTCGGGCGTGATCGAGCCGCGCTGGCTCGGCGAGGGCCGCGTCGAGGTCGACATGGGCGCGCCCCGGCTGGCGCCGGCCGAGGTGCCGTTCGATGCCGCCGGCCTCGTGCCGCGCGAGCGCCACGGCGCGCCCTTGTGGACGGTTGACGTCGCCGGCCGGCCGGTCGAGCTCGCGGTGGTGTCGATGGGCAACCCGCATGCGGTCGTCGATCTCGCGCAGTTCGGTGACGACGGGCGCGACTGGGTCGCCGAGCTCGGCCCGGTGCTCGAGCGCCATGCCCGCTTCCCGCAGCGCGTCAACGCCGGCTTCATGGCGGTGCTGGGGCGCGATCACATCCGCCTGCGCGTCTACGAGCGCGGCGCCGGCGAGACGCTGGCCTGCGGCACCGGCGCCTGCGCGGCGGTGGTCGCCGGCATCCGCGCCGGCGCGCTCGACGCCGACCGGGCGGTGCGCGTCGACACGCGCGGCGGCGTGCTGCATATCCGCTGGGCCGGCCGGCCCGACGCCCCGGTGCTGATGAGCGGCCCCGCGGAGCGCGTCTTCGAAGGCGAAATCGAACTACCAGACTGACCGAGAAGCGATGAATCATCCACAACGAAGCTGTCTCCCGCGGGCCGAGCGCCGGGCCGCTCCCAAGCCGGCCCGCATTCCCTCGGGGGATCGGCCGACGTATTCGTCGGACGAGGGGCTGTCATGAGCACCCAGGGCATCACCGAAGACGACATCGCCAACTACCTGCTGCACACGCCGGGCTTCTTCGAGCGCCACGCCGAGGTGCTGGCCAGCGTGCAGCTGACCAGCCCGCACGGCCAGCGCGCGGTGTCGCTGCAGGAGCGGCAGATGGAGATGCTGCGCGAGAAGAACCGCGGCCTTGAGCTGCGGTTGATGGAGATGCTGCGCCACGGCCAGGAGAACGTCGCGATCGCCGACAAGCTGCATCGCTGGACGCGCTCGATCATGCTGACCACCAACGCCGGCGAGCTGCCCGGCGTGCTGGTCGCCGAGCTGCAGCAGCAGTTCCTGATCCCGCAGGCGGCGATCCGCGTCTGGGGCGCGGCCGACGCCTTCCGCGTGCTGCCCTTCGCGCAAGCGGTGAGCGAGGACCTGAAGAGCTTCGCGTCCAGCCTGACGCTGCCCTACTGCGGCGTCAATTCCGGCTTCGAGGCCGCGGGCTGGTTCGCCGACCCGGCGGCGGTCGTGTCGCTGGCGCTGATCCCGCTGCGCCACGGCAGCGCGACGCCGGCCTTCGGCATGCTGGTGCTCGGCTCGCCCGATCCGACGCGCTACAGCGCCGACATGGGCACCGAGTTCCTGTCGCGCATCGGCGAGATCGCCAGCGCGGGCCTGCACCGCCTGCTGCCGGTGGTCTGATGGACGCGGCGTTCGACCCCGACATCGAGCGCCACCTGACCCATCTGCGCGTCGAGCGCCGGCTCGCCGAGCGCACGCTGGCGATGTACCGCGACGCCTTCGTGCGGCTGCAGCGCCATGCCGGCGAGGCTGGCGTGGCGCTGCGCGCCGTGCAACCCCATCACGTGCGCCGCTGGATGGCGGCGCTGCACGGCCAGGGCCTGGCGCCGCGCAGCATCGCGATCGCGCTGTCGGCCTGGCGCGGGCTGTACCGCTGGCTGGGCCGCGAGGGCGCGGTGGCGCAGAACCCGGTCGAGGGCCTGCGCGCGCCGAAGGCACCGAAGCCGCTGCCCAAGGCGCTGTCGGTCGACCAGGCGGTCGCGCTGGCCGAACACCGCGACGCCGAGGCCGACCCGCGGCTCGAGGCGCGCGACCGCTGCATCGTCGAGCTGCTCTACGGCTGCGGGCTGCGCGTCGCCGAACTCGTGGGGCTGGACCTGAGCCCGGCCGGCGGCGCACGCGGCTGGATCGACCGCGACGCCGGCGAGGCCCATGTGCTGGGCAAGGGCAGCAAGCGGCGCAGCGTGCCGGTCGGTGGACCGGCGCTGGCGGCGCTGGCCGACTGGCTGGCGCAGCGTGGCGGCGTGGCCCGGCCCGACGAGCCGGCCCTGTTCGTCACGCGCACCGGCACGCGGCTGACCGACTCGCAGGTGCGCACGCGGCTGCGCGCGCGCGCTGTCGCCGCCGGCCTGCCGACCTCGGTGCACCCGCACATGCTGCGCCACAGCTATGCCTCGCACCTGCTGCAGTCCAGCGGCGACCTGCGCGCGGTGCAGGAGCTGCTGGGCCACGCCAACATCACGACGACGCAGGTCTACACGCGGCTGGACTTCCAGCATCTCGCGAAGGCCTACGACGCGGCGCATCCGCGCGCGCGCAAGAAGTCCTGAGCCCGACGCCGCGACGACAATCGCGGCCATGAAATCGATCCGACTTCGCCCCGGCAAGGAGCGCTCGCTGCAGCGCCGCCACCCCTGGGTCTTCGAGGGCAGCATCGCCAAGGGCGCGGCTGACGCCGGCGAGACGGTGCGTGTCGACGCCGCCGACGGCAGCTTCCTGGCCTGGGGCGCCTACAGCCCGCACTCGGCGATTCGCGTGCGCGCCTGGAGCTTCGAGCAGGGCGAGCGCATCGACGCGGCGCTGTTCGCGCGACGCATCGAGCGCGCCGTCGCGCTGCGCGCGCGCCTTGCGATCCCGAGCGACGCCTGCCGCCTGGTGCACGGCGAGGCCGACGGGCTGCCGGGGCTGATCGTCGACCGCTACGGCGACACGCTGAGCGCGCAGTTCCTCGCCGCCGGCGTCGAGCGCTGGAAGCCGGCGATCGCCGACGCGCTGCTCGCCGCGACCGGCTGCGCGCGGCTGTACGAGCGCTCGGACGCCAGCGTGCGCGGCCTCGAGGGCCTGGAGCCGGCCACCGGGTGGCTGCGTGGCGGAGGCGACACGGCCTTGACGATCCGCGAGCACGACTGGCGCCTCACCGTCGACGTCGCCGAGGGCCACAAGACCGGCTACTACCTCGACCAGCGCGACAACCGCCGCCGCTTCGCCGAACTGGTGCGCCAGTTCGGCTGCAAGCGCGTGCTGAACTGCTACAGCTACACCGGCGGCTTCTCGGTCGCGGCGCTGGCCGGCGGCGCCGAGCGCGTCGTCAGCGTCGACTCGTCGGGGCCGGCGCTCGAGCGCGCGAGCGCGCACGTGGCGCTGAACGGCTTCGAGGCGGCGCGCCACGAGGCGCTCGACGCCGACGTCAACGCGACGCTGCGCCGCCTGCTCGAGGCCGGCGAGCGCTTCGACGCGATCGTGCTCGACCCGCCGAAGTTCGCGCCGACCGCCGCGCATGCCGAGCGCGCGGCACGCGCCTACAAGGACATCAACCGCCTCGCGCTGATGCTGCTGGTGCCGGGCGGGCTGCTGCTGAGCTTCTCGTGCTCGGGCGGGGTCGACGCGGCGCTGTTCCACAAGATCGTCGCCGGCGCCGGCATCGACGCCGGCGTCGACGGCTACCTGCTCGAACGGCTGGAGGCCGCGCCCGACCACCCGACGACGATCGCCTTCCCCGAGGGCGAGTACCTGAAGGGCCTGGCGATCCTGACGCAGTAGCCGGGGGCCGCAAGCCCGCCGGGAGGGCTCACCGGCCCGGGCCGCGCGAGCGCTTCCAGTAGCGCTCCATCTCCAGGTAGAGGAAGGAGCCCGACCAGCCGATCAGCAGCAGGCCGTTGAGCGTCTCGACGCCGGCCAGCAGCCGCACCGCACCGGACGGCACGACGTCGCCGAAGCCCAGCGAGGTGTAGGTCTCGGCCGAGAAGTACAGGGCGCTGGCGAGATCGGGCTGGACGCTGCCGCCGAGCGTGCCATGCCCGGCCGAGGTGATCAGCAGCCAGTAGCCCAGCCCGTAGAGCAGGATCTCGGAGCCGTGGCCGACGAAGCAGCCGAGCAGCGCCACCACCAGCTTGGCGCGGCCGTGCCAGCGCAGGCGCTCGAGCAGCCGCGTCAGCAGGCTCAGCGTCTCGTAGTGCAGCAGCGTGGTGGCGACGATCAGCCCGACGCCGGTCAGCGCGACCAGTGGCATCGCGGCGGACTCAGGCGTAGGGATCGGGGAAGCCGAGCGCCTGCAGGATCGCGCTTTCGCGCGCCTCCATCACCCGCGCCTCGGCGACGCGCACATGGTCGTGCCCTTGCGCATGCAGCGTGCCGTGCACCAGCAGGTGCGCGTAATGCGCCTCCAGCGAGCGGCCCTGTTCGCGGGCCTCCTGCTCGATCACCGGGGCACACAGCACCAGGTCGGCGACCACCAGCGGCGCGTGCTCGTAGTCGAAGGTCAGCACATTGGTCGCATAGCCCTTGCGGCGGTAGCCGTGGTTCAGCGCGCGGCCCTCGTCGGCGTCGACGATGCGCACGGTCAGCTGGGCCGGCGCGTCGAGTGCGGCGCGGATCCAGCGCGCGACCTTGTGGCGCGGCAGCAGCGCGCGGTGGCGCGCGTCGGCGAACTGCAGCGACAGCGTGAGCTCGGGGCGGGCCATGGCCTCAGGCACCGAGGGGCCGCCCCAAGGCGGCGGGGCAGGCACGAAGCGACGTGCGGGCGGGCATGCTCAGTCCTCGCCGCGCTTGGCGGCCGCCTCGTAGGCCTCGACGATGCGCGCGACCAGCGGGTGGCGCACCACGTCGGCGGCGGTGAAGCGCGTCATCGCGATGCCCTTGACGCGCCGCAGCACGCGCTCGGCCTCGACCAGGCCGCTGGCCGTTCCCTTGGGCAAATCGATCTGGCTGACGTCGCCCGTCACCACCGCCTTCGAGCCGAAGCCGATGCGCGTCAGGAACATCTTCATCTGCTCGGGCGTGGTGTTCTGCGCCTCGTCGAGGATCACGAAGGCGTGGTTCAGCGTGCGCCCGCGCATGAAGGCCAGCGGCGCGATCTCGATCGAGCCGCGCTCGAAGGCCTTGGTCACGCGGTCGAAGCCCATCAGGTCGTAGAGCGCGTCGTACAGCGGGCGCAGGTAGGGGTCGACCTTTTGCGCCAGGTCGCCGGGCAGGAAGCCCAGGCGCTCGCCGGCCTCGACGGCCGGGCGCGTCAGGATGATGCGCTGCACCGCGCTGCGCTCGAGCGCGTCGATCGCGCAGGCCACCGCCAGGAAGGTCTTGCCGGTGCCCGCCGGGCCGATGCCGAAGGTGATGTCATGCGCGAGGATGTGGCGCAGGTAGCCGACCTGGTTGGGCGTGCGGCCGGCGAGGTCGCTGTGGCGGGTGCGCAGCACGATCGCCTCGCCGTCGTCGGCCGCGGCGGCGCCGTCGCCCTGCATCGCCTCGGCCAGCGCGAGCTGGAAGGCCGCCGGCGCGATCGGCCGCTGGGCGCGGTCGTACAGCGACTGCAGCAGCGCGGTGGCGCGCTCGGCGCGCGGCTTCGGGCCCTCGACGCGGAAGGACTCGTTGCGCCGCGTGATCTGCACCTGGAAGGCCGCCTCGATCGCGCGCAGGTGTTCGTCGAGCGCCCCGCACAGGTGGGCGAGGCGGACGTTGTCGAGCGGGATGAAGGCGTGGCGCAGGATCACGGAGGGGCGGCGGGCGAGAGGCGGGAGCGGCATTGTCTCGCGCCGCGCCGGACTTGCCCATGCGCCCATGTTCTGCACAATGCGCCGCGATGCCCTTCCTGCTGCGCGCGCTGCTCCTCTTCGTCCTGGCCGGCGCGGCGTGCGCCCGGGCCGCCGCCGAGCCGGTGCCGACGCTGACGCTGGCCACCGCCCAGGCGATCGAGCTGAGCGCGCCGAGCGCCGCGCCACCGGCCGGCGGGCACGCCCAGGTGGTGATGCTGCCGCACGTCTGGGTCGAGCCGCAGCGCCGCGTCACCTGGTACCGGCTCGCCTTCGACACGCCGCCGGTGGCGCCCGGCACGCTGCTGGCCGCCTACCTGCCGCGCGCCTGCAGCAACCTCGAGGTCTACCTGAACGGCCAGCTGCTGCACCGCGGCGGGCGCCTGAGCGAGCCGATCACCCGCAACTGCTACCAGCCCCAGCTCGTCACGCTGCCGGCCGCGCTGCTGCAGCCGCTGGGCAACCGGCTCGACGTCCAGGTGGTCGGCTATCCGCTGCCGATGGTGGCGTCGCGCCAGCGCGCCGGCGGGCTCTCCGAGGTGCTGATCGGCCCGCAGCCCGAGCTCGCGGCCCGCCAGTCCTCGCAGCTGTTCTGGAGCATCACGCTGGCGCAGATCGCCGCCGCGGCGCTGGTGCTGGTCGGCGCGCTGATGCTGGCGCTGGCCTGGGCGCGGCGCATCGACTACCTCGGCTGGTTCGGCCTGCTGGCGATCGGCTGGGCGGTCGTGAGCGCGCGGTTGTGGTGGCGCGAGGTGCCGTTCGCGACGCTGCCGCTCGAGCTGGCGACCTGCATCGCCTTCGTGCCGCTGGCGAGCTGCGCGCTGCTGTTTCTGCTGCGCTATGCGGGCGTGCGGCGGCCCGCCCTGGAGGCGGGGCTGGCGGTGCAATGCCTGCTGCTGCCGGGCGCGCTGATCGCGCTGGCCGCGCTGGCGCCGCAGCAGTTGTTCGCCGGCGCGAGCGCCAGCTACACGCTGCTCGCCCTCGAGGTGGTCGCCGCGATCGGCCTGTTCCTGTGGCGCGCATGGCGGCACCAGCGTTCCGACCGCTGGGCGGCGACGGTGCTCTTCGGCTTCCTCGCATTGGCGGTGGTGGTCGAGGTCGCGATCCAGCACGAGCTGCTCGACGGGCCCGACGTGCGCCTGATCCACTTCGTGATCCCTCTGCTGCTGTGCGCGCTGGCCTTCCGGCTGGTGCAGGTCTTCGCGCGGGCGCTCGGCGGCGCCGAGACGGCGCGCAGCCAGCTCGAGCAGCGCGTGCGCGAGATCTCGGTGCAGATCGAGCGCAACTTCGCGCACCTGGCGGAGGCGCGCGTCGAGCAGGTCGCTGAGAAGGAGCGCAAGCGCATCGCCGCCGACCTGCACGACGACCTCGGCGCCAAGCTGCTGACCATCGTGCACACCAGTGCCGACGAGCGCATCTCGACGCTGGCGCGCGAGGCGCTCGAGGAGATGCGCCTGTCGGTGCGCGGCATCGCCGGCAAGCCGGTGCAGCTGGCCGATGCGCTGGCGGACTGGCGCGCCGAGACGGTGTCGCGGCTCGGCGAGGCCGGCATCGAGGTGGAATGGTCCGGCGACGAGCCGGACGAGCCGCGCACGCTGCCGGCGCGCATGTACGTGCAGACCACGCGCATCCTGCGCGAGGCGACCAGCAACCTGATCAAGCACAGCGGCGCCTCGCGCGCCGGCGTCAGCTGCCGCATCGGCGAGGACCTGCGCCTCGTGATCCGCGACAACGGCCGGGGCATTCCGATGGAGCTCGACGGACGGCTTGACCGCGGCCATGGCATGGCCAGCATGAAGCACCGCGCCAAGCAGATGCAGGGGCAGTGCCTGGTCGAGTCCGGCCCGGGCTACGGAACCGTGATCCGCCTCACGCTGCCGCTGTGAGCGAGGGGGCCGCGGGGCCTGCGGGGGC
>DATMJX010000055.1:0-6656 GCA_035553715.1 Methylibium sp. | reverse complement strand
GCGCATCGCCGTGCTCGACGGCTCGGTGCAGCAGGGCTATCTGCGGCAGTGGCTGGCCGACTCCGGCATCGGTTTCGAGCTGGTGCCGGTGCGCTCCTTCGACGAGGGCTTCGCGATGGCCGCGCGCGGCGAGGTCGATCTCGCCGCGGTCAACCGTTTCTACGGCGAGCGCCACGCGGCCGAGGCCGGGCTCGATGCGACGCCCATCGTCTTCCAGCCGGCGCGGCTGTACTTCGTCGTGCCGCATGGCCGCCACGCCGACCTGCTGGCCGCGATCGAGCGGCATCTGGCCGACTGGCAGTCCCGGCCGGATTCCTTTCGCGAGCAGGTGATCGCGCGCTGGGTGGCCGCGCCGCGCGCGCCGGCGGTGCCGCCGGCCGTGTGGTGGGCGGTCGCGGGACTGGGCGGCCTGTCGGCCGCGGGCCTGGGCCTCAGCCAGATGCTGCGCCGTCGCGTCGCGCGGCAGACGCGCGACCTGCGCGCCAGCGAGGACCGCCTCGCGACCATACTCAACAGCGTCGACGCGTTCATCTACATCAAGGACCGGGCGCTGCGCTACCAGTACGCGAACCGCAAGGTCTGCGATCTGTTCGGCCGCCCGCTCGAGCGGGTGGTCGGTCGCCCGGATGCCGATTTCTTCGACCCCGCCACCTGCGCCAATCTGCGCAGCAACGACCTGCGCGTCCTGGAGAAGGGCGAGCGCGTCGAGACCGAGGAGACCAACCGCAGCGCCGATGGCAGCGTGCTCGCCACCTACCTGTCGATCAAGCTGCCGCTGCGCCGGCCCGACGGCAGCGTCTATGCGCTGTGCGGCATCTCGACCGACATCACGCGCCACCGCCAGGCCGAGGACGAGATCCACCGCCTCGCCTTCTACGACCCGCTCACCGGGCTGCCGAACCGCCGACTGCTGGTCGACCGGCTGCAGCAGGCGCTGGGCGGCGCGGCGCGCCACCCCGAGCATGGCGCGCTGCTGTTCATCGACGTCGACAACTTCAAGGACCTGAACGACACGCTCGGCCACCCGCAGGGCGATCTGCTGCTGCGCCGGCTGGCCGAGCGGCTGGGCGGCTGCGTGCGCGCCGAGGACACGCTGGCGCGCCAGGGCGGCGACGAGTTCGTGATCATGCTGCGCGGCCTGAGCGCCGAGGTCGACGAGGCGGTGCAGCAGGCGCGGCGCGTCACCGACAAGATCCTCCAGCAGGTCGGCGACCCCTTCGACCTCGACGGCCGCCCCTACCGCGCCAGCGTCAGCATCGGCGTGACGCTGTTCGGTGGCCGCGACGAGCAGCTCGACGATCTGCTCAAGCAGGCCGACCTGGCGATGTACCGGGCCAAGGCCGAGGGGCGGTCGGCGGCGCGCTTCTTCGATCCGGAGATGCAGGTGCAGGTCAGCCGCCGCACCGCGCTGGAATCGGCGCTGCACCATGCGCTGGCCGTCGGCGCGTTCGAGCTGCACTACCAGCCCGAGGTCGATCTCGACGGGCGCTGGTGCTGCGTCGAGGCGCTGCTGCGCTGGCGCGACCCGCAGCGCGGCATGGTCTCGCCGCGCGAGTTCATCCCGGTGGCCGAGGCCAGCGGCCTGATCGTGCCGATCGGCCGCTGGGTGCTCGACGAGGCCTGCCGCAAGCTCGTTGCCTGGGCGCAGGATCCCGAGCGGCGCGAGTGGCGCATCGCGGTCAACGTCAGCGCACGCCAGTTCCGCCAGCCCGACTTCGTCGACCAGGTCCGCCAGGCGCTGCAGTCCGCCGGCGCCGACCCGCAGCGGCTGGAACTCGAGTTGACCGAAAGCCAGCTGGTCGACGACGTCGAGAGCGTGGCCGGGCGCATCGGCGCGCTGAAGGCCCTGGGCGTGCGCTTCGCGCTCGACGACTTCGGCACCGGCTACTCGTCGCTCGGCGTGCTCAAGCGGCTGCCGCTGGACAAGCTGAAGATCGACCAGTCCTTCGTGCGCGACCTGCTGACCGATGCGCAGGACGCCAGCATCGTGCGCGCGATCGTCACGCTCGGCGCGACGCTGGAGCTCGAGGTGGTCGCCGAGGGCGTGGAGAACGCCGAGCAGCGCGCCGCGCTCGAGGCGCTCGGCTGCCACGGTTTTCAGGGCTACCTGTTCGGCCGCCCGGCGCCGATGTAGCCGGCGCTCAGCGCAGCAGCTCGAGCAGGCGGTCGAGGCCGCCGGCCTCGATGCTGACCATCGCCTGCTCGCGCACCTTGGGCTTGGCGTGGTAGGCCACGCTGAGGCCGGCCGCGCCCATCATCAGCAGGTCGTTGGCGCCGTCGCCGACGGCGATCGCCTGTGCGGGCTCGCAGCCGATGTGGAAACAGGTCCACAGCAGCATGCGGCGCTTCTCGGCGCCGTCGCAGATGTCGCCCCAGGGCTGCTCGACGACGCGCCCGGTCAGCCGCCCGTCCTCGATCTCGAGCACGTTGCTGCGCGTGTAGTCGAGCTGCAGGCGATCGCGCACGCGGTCGGTGAAGAAGGTGAAGCCGCCCGAAACCAGCAGCGTCCTCAGGCCCGCGCGCTGGCAGGCCCCCACCAGCGCTTCGGCGCCGGGGTTCAGGTGCAGGCGCTGCTCGTAGACCTCGTGCAGCGCCTCGACCGGCACACCCTCGAGCAGCGCGACGCGCCGGCGCAGGCTGTCCTTGAAGTCGGTGATCTCGCCGCGCATCGCGGCCTCGGTGATCGCCGCGACCTCGGCCTTGCGACCGGCGGCATCGGCGATCTCGTCGATGCACTCGATGTCGATCAGCGTCGAGTCCATGTCGAAGGCGATCAGGCGGAAGTCGGCGAGCTTCAGCGGCGGCGTGAGGCCGCGGATCACGAGGCCGGGGGCAGGAGCGGTCATGCGGGGACGGTGGTGGTGGGGCTGCCGAGCGAGCGCAGCACGTCGCGCACGAACTGGGCGCGGTCCTTGGGGTCGGCGAGCGCCTTGTCGATGCGCAGCTTGTCGTTGCCGGCGAGCTTGACGTGGCGGTTCTTCTGCACCAGCTCGATGATGCGCAGCGCGTCGATCGGCGGGTTGGGGCGGAAGGCAATGCTCATGGCCTGCGGGCCGGCGTCGATCTTGAGCACGCCATAGGGCCTGGCCTGCACGCGCAGGCGGTGCAGGTCGAAGAGCGTCTGCGCCTGGGGCGGCAGCTTGCCGAAGCGGTCGACGATCTCCTCGAGCATCACGTCGATCTTGTCGAGCTTGTCGGCCGTGGCCAGGCGCTTGTAGAGCGACAGGCGCACGTGCACGTCGCCGCAGTAGGCGTCGGGCAGCAGCGCGGGCGCGTGCAGGTTGACCTCGGTGCCGCTGGCGCTCGGGTTCAGCAGGTCGTTGACGTCGGCGCTGCGCCCGGCCTTGAGCTCGCGCACCGCGGTGGCCAGCATCTCGTTGTAGAGCTGGAAGCCGACCTCCATCATGTTGCCGCTCTGGTGCTCGCCGAGCACCTCGCCGGCACCGCGGATCTCGAGGTCGTGCATCGCGAGGTAGAAGCCCGAGCCCAGCTCCTCCATGTCCTGGATCGCCTGCAGGCGCTGCGCGGCCTGCTTGGTCAGCCCCTCGACGTCGGGCACCAGCAGGTAGGCATAGGCCTGGTGGTGCGAGCGGCCGACGCGCCCGCGCAGCTGGTGCAGCTGCGCGAGGCCGAACTTGTCGGCGCGGCTCATCACGATGGTGTTGGCGCTCGGCACGTCGATGCCGGTCTCGATGATGGTCGAGCACAGCAGCAGGTTGTGCTTGCCGCCGACGAACTCGCGCATCACGCGCTCGAGCTCGCGCTCGGGCATCTGGCCATGCGCGACGGCGATGCGCGCCTCGGGCAGCAGTTCCTCCAGTGCGCGGCGGCGGTTCTCGATCGTCTCGACCTCGTTGTGCAGGAAGTAGACCTGGCCGCCGCGCTTGAGCTCGCGCATCACGGCCTCGCGGATCACGCCGTTCATCTCGGTGCGCACGAAGGTCTTGATCGCGAGGCGCCGCTGCGGCGCGGTGGCGATCACGCTGAGGTCGCGTAGCCCCTCGAGCGCCATGCCCAGCGTGCGCGGGATCGGCGTGGCAGTCAGCGTCAGCACGTCGACCTCGGCGCGCAGCGCCTTCATCGCCTCCTTGTGGCGCACGCCGAAGCGGTGCTCCTCGTCGATGATCAGGAGGCCCAGGTTCTTGAACTTCGTGTCCTGGCTCAAGAGCTTGTGGGTGCCGACGACGATGTCGATCGTGCCGTCGGCCAGCCCGGCCATCGCGGCCTTGATCTCCTTGGACGAGCGGAAGCGGCTCATCTCGGCGACCTTGACCGGCCACTTCGCGAAGCGGTCGGCGATGTTGGCGTAGTGCTGCTCGGCCAGCAGCGTGGTCGGCGCCAGCAGCGCGACCTGCTTGCCGCCGGTGACCGCGACGAAGGCGGCGCGCAGCGCGACCTCGGTCTTGCCGAAGCCGACGTCGCCGCACACCAGCCGGTCCATCGGCTTGGGCGAGATCAGGTCCTGGATCACCGCGTGGATCGCGGCGCGCTGGTCGGGCGTCTCCTCGAAGCCGAAGCTCGCGGCGAAGGCCTCGTAGTCCTGCGGCGAGAAGCGGAAGGCATGGCCCTCGCGGGCGGCCCGCCGGGCGTACAGGTTCAACAGTTCGGCGGCGGTGTCGCGCACCTGCTCGGCAGCCTTGCGCCGGGCCTTGTCCCACTGACCGGAGCCGAGCCGGTGCAGTGGCGCCTCGTCGGGGCTGACGCCGGTGTAGCGGCTGATCAGCCCGAGCTGCGAGACCGGCACGTACAGCGTCGCCTTGTCGGCGTACTCGAGGTGCAGGAACTCGCTCGGCCCGTCGCCGAGGTCGATGTGGACCAGGCCCCGGTAGCGGCCGATGCCATGGCTCGCGTGGACCACCGGATCGCTGACCTTGAGCTCGGAGAGGTCCTTGATCAGCGCATCGACGTCGCTGGTGGCCTCCTGCTTGCGGCGCCGGCGCACGGTGGGCGCGGTGTCGAACAGCTCGGTCTCGGTGACGAGCTGGATGTCGGCCTCGGTCCAGAAGAAGCCGGCCGCCAGCGGCGCGACGGTGATCGCATAGCGCTCGCTGCCGGCCTCGAAGGCGGCCAGCGTGTCGACCACGGGCGGCTCGAGCTGGTGGTCGCGCAGCAACTCCAGCAAGCTCTCGCGCCGGCCCTCGCTCTCGGCGACCAGCAGCACGCGGTGCGCGGTCGCGGCGAGGTGGGCCTCGAGCTTGCACAGCGGGTCCGGCGTGCCGCGCTCGACCGCCACGTCGGGCAGCGGGCGCACCCAGTCGAGCGGCTCGGCACCGCGCAGCGCCAGCAGCGCGTGCTCGCTGGCCTGCGCGAAGAAGGCCTCGGGCGGCAGGTAGATCTCCTGCGGCGGCAGGATCGGCCGCTCCGGATCGTGCTGCAGGAAGCGGTGGCGCTCGCGCGTCTCACCCCAGAACTTCTGCAGTGCGGCGTCGACCTCGCCGTGCAGCACCACCTGGGCGCCGGCGCCGAGGTAGTCGAAGACCGTCGCGGTCTGCTCGAAGAACAGCGGCAGGTAGAACTCGATGCCCGGGCTCGCGAGACCGGTGCCGATGTCCTTGTAGATCCGCGCGCGGGTCGGGTCGCCCTCCATCTTCTCGCGCCAGCGGGCGCGGAAGGCGCTGCGCGCCGCCTCGTCCATCGGGAACTCGCGGCCCGGCAGCAGCCGCACCTCGGGCACCGGGTAGAGGCTGCGCTGGCTGTCGGGGTCGAAGGTGCGGATCGAGTCGACCTCGTCGTCGAACAGGTCGACGCGGTAGGGCACCGGCGAGCCCATCGGGAACAGGTCGATCAGCCCGCCGCGCACCGCGTACTCGCCCGGCGACACCACCTGGCTGACATGCTGGTAGCCGGCCAGCGTCAGCTGGGCCTTCAGCGCGGCTTCGTCGAGCTTCTGCTTCTGCCTGAACTCGAAGGTGTAGGCGGCCAGGAAGGACGGCGGGGCCAGGCGCACCAGCGCGGTGGTGGCCGGCATCAGCACGACGTCGAGGTCGCCGTTCTTCTGCGCCTGCAGGATGCGCCACAGCGTCGCGAGGCGCTCGGAGATCAGGTCCTGGTGCGGCGAGAAGCTGTCGTAGGGCAGCGTCTCCCAGTCCGGGAACACCGCGACGCGCAGCTCCGGGGCGAAGAAGGCCAGCTCTTCGGGCAGGCGCTGCGCGTCGGCCGGATCGGCGGTGACGATCGCGCTGAGCTGCCGTGCCGCGGCGTTCTGGCGCACGACGCGCGCCAGCAGCAGGGCGTCGGCCGAGCCCAGCGGGCGGGGCAGGGTGTAGCGCTTGCCGGGGGCGAGGACGGGGAGTTGCATGGCGTCGGACAAAAGCAGATCGCCCCGCCGCGGGCGCAGGCGGGGCGATGCGAGGTCGAATTCTAGAATCGGCGCCCGATGACCGAGCCCACCCCCGCCTTGCCGACCCCGCCGCGCTGCCACGCGCTGGTGCCCTGCGCCGGTGTCGGCGAACGCGCCGGCCCGGGCGGGCCGAAGCAGTACCGCATGGTCGCCGGCCGCAGCGTCGTCGCGCACACGCTGGCGGCGCTGGCGGCGGTGCCGCGCATCGCCTCGACGCTGGTGGTGCTGGCGCCCGAGGACGCCGAGTTCGAGCGCCACGCGCCCGGCGCGTGGCGTGTCGCGCGGGTGGGCGGCGCGGCGCGCGCGGCCAGCGTCG
>DATMJX010000054.1:0-16996 GCA_035553715.1 Methylibium sp. | reverse complement strand
GCCGGTGCTCGGCGTGCACCATCTCGAGGGCCACCTGCTGTCGCCCTTCCTGTCGGCCGATCCGCCCACCTTCCCCTTCGTGGCGCTGCTGGTCTCGGGGGGGCACACCCAGCTGATGCGCGTCGACGGCGTCGGCCGCTACCAGCTGCTCGGCGAGACCATCGACGACGCCGCCGGCGAGGCCTTCGACAAGTCGGCCAAGCTGCTCGGCCTGGGCTACCCCGGCGGGCCGGCGCTGGCGCGGCTGGCCGAGTTCGGTGATCCACAGGCCTACGCGCTGCCACGCCCGCTGTTGCACAGCGGCGACCTCGATTTTTCCTTCGCCGGGCTCAAGACCGCGGTGCGCACGCAGGTGATGAAGTGGGGCGAGGGCGGGCCGGCGTGCGAGCAGCCGCGTGCCGACCTGGCCGCGGCCACGCAGGCGGCGATCGTCGAGGTGCTGGTGAAGAAGTCGCTGGCCGCGCTGAAGGCCACCGGACTGGAGCGCCTGGTCGTGGCCGGCGGCGTCGGCGCCAACCGCCGGCTGCGCGAGCAGCTCGATGCCGCCTGCGCGCGCCGGGGCGTGCGCGTGCACTACCCGGAGCTGGCGCTGTGCACCGACAACGGCGCGATGATCGCGCTGGCCGCGGCGATGCGGCTGCAGGCCGGGATCGCGCGTCCGGGCCGCACGCTGCGCTTCGACGTGCAGCCGCGCTGGCCGCTGGAGTCGCTGGCCGTCGACGCGGCCTGACTCAGCGCGCCGCGGCGCGGTAGCCGAGCGCGGCCGAGATCTGGGCCGCGGTGGCCTGCAGGCGTTCGAGCCAGCTGTCCTCGAGCCGGTCGGCCGGCGCCGAGATCGACAGCCCGGCGACCAGGTTGCCCTGGTCGTCATGGATGCCGGCGGCCATGCAGCGCACGCCCAGCTCCAGCTCCTCGTCGTCGCGCGCGATGCCCGACTGCTGGACCTGCGCCAGCTCACGCTCCAGGGCGCCGAGATCGGCCAGGCTGTTGCGGGTGTGGCTGGGCAGGCCGGTGCGCGTGGCGTAGGCGCGTACACGCTGGGCGTCGTCGTGGGCAAGGAAGAGCTTGCCGACCGAGGTCAGGTGCAGCGGGGCACGCCCGCCGACCGCGCGCACGACCTGCATGCCCGAGCGTTCGCTGTACGTGCGTTCGATGTAGACGATCTCGTCGCCCTGACGCACCGACAGGTTGACCGGCTGGTGGATGAGCTTGTGCAGTTCGCGCATCGGGCCGATCGCGGCCTCGCGCACGTCGAGCCGTGCCTTGACCAGATTGCCCAGCTCGAGCAGGCGCATGCCGAGCCGGTAGCTGCCGGCTTCGGGGCGGTCGACGTAGCGACCGATCGCGAGGTCGTTGAGGATGCGGTGGGCGGTCGACGGATGCAGCCCGGTCTGTGCGCTGATGTGCTTGAGCGACACCGGATCCGGTTGCGCCGCGAGCACGTCGATCAGCGAGAACATCCTCTCCAGCACCTGGATCGTCGGCGTCTGGGCATCGGAGCGTTTCATGGGGGGTGATTGTCGCTGAGTGCAGGCGTATTTTGTATCGCGAAAATCAACGGCGCAAAGCGTTGCGCGACCGTGACGGGCGCCGCGAGAGGCGCACGGTCTCGGCCGGTGCGATCACGCCGGTCGCACCGGAGGCGGCATGCGCCTCAGCGCGCTCGTCCGTCCCCCTCGGGCGGGGCGTCGCCGCCGGCGGCGCGTTCCGCGCGCCACCGGCGCTTGCGTGCATCCCATTCGGCCAGCCGGGCGTGGGCGTTCTTCGAGGCCGCCTGCATCTCGGACTCGCTGGCGATCTGCACGCACAGTTCCAGCCGGATGCCGTTCGGGTCGAAGAAGTAGATGCTTTTGAAGATGTGGTGGTCGGTCACCCCCAGCACCGCGATGCCGGCGGCCTCGAGCCGCGCCTGCACGGCCTCGAGCTCGGTCACGCTGGCCACCCGCAGCGCCAGGTGCTGGACCCAGGCCGGGGTGTTCGGCGAGGGCAGCGGCGCGCAATCGTCCCCGAGGTCGAAGAAGGCGATGAAGCTGCCGTCGCCGAGGCGAAAGAAGATGTGCGTGTAGGGGCAGTGCTCGCCGGTGCTCGGCACGCGATCGTTCTGGATCAGGTGGAACAGCGGCAGGCCGAGCAGGTCCTCGTAGAAGTGGCGGGTCTCCTCGGCGTCGCGGCAACGCCAGGCGGCGTGGTGCAGGCCTTGGATCGGAACCGGGGCGGGGGTCGGGGCGTTCGTCATGGCGGCGCTCTCCTGCGATCGGGCCAGTGTAGTCAGTGGGCCTAGGGTTCACCCTGGCAATGCCTGGCATCGACGCTAGCTATTTGACGGCCTCGGCCGATCTTTCTACCGTGCGGGCTGCACCGGTTTGATCCGGTGGGTTGGCTGGCTTTCCGCACCGCAAGGAGATCGACATGCAGCTCAAGGGATCCAAGACCGAGCAGAACCTGAAGGACGCCTTCGCCGGCGAGTCGCAGGCGAATCGTCGCTACCTGTACTTCGCGAACAAGGCCGACATCGAAGGCCAGAACGACGTCGCGGCGCTGTTCCGCTCGACCGCCGAAGGCGAGACCGGCCATGCGCACGGCCACCTCGAGCTCCTCGAGCATGGCTCGGGCGATCCGGCCACCGGCTTGCCGATCGGCGCGACGCGCGACAACCTCAAGGCCGCGGTGGCCGGCGAGACGCACGAGTACACCGACATGTACCCGGGCATGGCCAAGACCGCCCGCGAGGAGGGCTTCGACGAGGTCGCGGACTGGTTCGAGACGCTGGCCAAGGCCGAGCGCTCGCACGCGAACCGCTACCAGAAGGCGCTCGACGCGCTCGTTGACTGAGCCGTGGGCGGCGCGCGAGGGACCCGGCCACCGGGCCCCCGCGCGCCGTGTCCGGCGCGGGCGGAGGCAGGCGTTTCGGCTCGCCGAGGCGGCGTCGGGCGTTGACGAGGGGCTGGCCACTCGTCCTGGGCAGGATCCGATGGACAGGCACGGAGGCGATCGACCATGAGCAATCGCGAAGGCAATCTCGAGGCGCCGACCCGTCACCCGATCGACTGGAAGAACCCCGCCTACTACGACGAGGCTGCCTGCGAGCAGGAGCTCGAGCGCATCTTCGATATCTGCCACGGCTGCCGGCGCTGCGTCAGCCTGTGCCAGGCCTTCCCGACGCTGTTCGACCTGGTCGACGCGACCGCCGACGGCGAGGTCCACGGCATCGCCAAGGCGGACTACGCGAAGGTGGTCGACCAGTGCTATCTGTGCGACCTGTGCTACATGACCAAGTGCCCCTACGTGCCGCCGCATGCCTGGAACCTGGACTTCCCGCACACGATGCTGCGCGCCAAGGCGATCAAGTTCAAGGCGGGCGGAGTCGGGGCCGGCGAGCGCTTCCTCGCCTCGACCGACGTGCACGGCCAGTTCGCCGGCATCCCCGTCGTCGTGCAGGTCGCCAACGCGCTGAACAAGACCAAGCCGGTGCGCAAGCTGATGGAGCGCGGGCTCGGCGTGCACCCGGACGCCTGGCTGCCCGAGCTCGCGAGCAGCCGCTTCCGCTGGAGCGCGAAGGCGCAGGGGGCGGCGACGGTGGTGATGAATGGCGAGCGCACGCCGGGCAAGGTCGCGATCTTCTCGACCTGCTACGTCAACTACAACGAGCCGGGCATCGGGCACGACCTGCTGAAGCTGCTCGAGCACAACGACATTCCCTACGTGGTCGTCGAGAAGGAGAAGTGCTGCGGCATGCCCAAGCTCGAGCTCGGTGATCTCGAGTCGGTCGAGCGGCACAAGGACGCGAACATCCCGGTGCTGGCGAAGTACGCGAAGGACGGCTATGCGATCCTGAGCGCCATTCCGAGCTGCACGCTGATGTTCAAGCAGGAGCTGCCGCTGCTGTTCCCCGGCTGCGCCGACACGCAGGCGGTCAAGGCGGCGATGTTCGACCCCTTCGAGTACTTCGTCGCGCGCCACAAGGACGGGCTGCTGAAGACCGATTTCAAGAACGATCTCGGCAAGGTCAGCTACCACATCCCCTGCCATGGCCGGGTGCAGAACATCGGCAGGAAGACCGAGGAGTTGCTGAAGCTGGTCGGCCAGACGGTGAGCGTGAAGCTCAACACCGTCGAGCGCTGCTCCGGCCATGCCGGCACCTATGGCGTGAAGACGCCGACTCACCCGATCGCGATGAAGATCGGCAAGCCGGTCTTCAAGGCCATGGGCAAGGACGAGCCGGACTGGATCAGCTCCGACTGCCAGCTGGCCGGCCACCACATTGCCCAGGGCATGCAGAACAACGGGCTGCCCGCGGCCAGGCTCGCGCATCCGCTGAGCCTGGTGCGTACCGCTTATGGCCTCTAGGCGAGGGAGAGAGTCTCGATGACGACGATCGCGCGCGACAGCCTGCTGACGCTCGAGGCCTACGCGAAGATCCGCAAGAGCAGCCAGCCCGAGGCGATCGCCCACCGGCGCCTGCGCAGCGTGCGGCTCGGCGAGCATGTCACGGTGCAGTTCGAGGACGAGCGCACGGTCCGCCGCCAGATCCAGGAGATGCTGCACATCGAGAAGATCTTCGACGAGGACGGCATCCAGCACGAGATCGACGCCTATGCGCCGCTGATCCCCGACGGCACGAACTGGAAGGCGACGCTGCTGCTCGAGTACCCGGACGTGCACGAGCGCAAGCGCGAGCTCGCGCGGCTGATCGGCATCGAGGACCGGATGTTCGTCGAGATCGAGGGGCACGAACGGGTCTACGCGATCGCCGACGAGGACCTGGAGCGCGAGACCGCCGAGAAGACCTCGGCGGTGCACTTCCTGCGCTTCGAGTTCCGGCGAGCGCTGATCGATGCGATCCGCGCCGGGGCGGCCGTCAAGATCGGCTGTGATCACCGGCATTACCCGGCGCATCTTGCGATCTCGGCCGAGACGCTGGCCAGCCTGGCCGGCGACCTGTGCTGAGGCGCGGCCTCAGGCGGGCGGCGGGAACGCGCCGTCCACGTAGTACCAGCGGCCGTCCTCGCGCACGAAGCGGCTGAACTCGTGCAGCCGGTGCGCGCGCCCGCCGAGCTTGCTGCGCGCGACGAACTCGACGCTGGCATGGTCGCTGTCCTGGCGCGTGTGCCGGCGCACCTCCAGCCCCAGCCAGCGCAGACCGGGCTCGGGCGGCTCGAGGCTCGCCGGCCGCGTGCTCGGGTGCCAGGTGGCGAGCAGGTGCTCGCGCGCATCGAGCACGAAGGCCGAGTAGCGCGAGCGCATCAGCGCCTCGGCATCGGGGGCAGCGGCGCCGGTGCCGATCCAGCGGCCGCAGCAGGCGGCGTAGCGGGTGGCGCCACAGGGGCAGGGCGCGTCGGGGGCGGGCGTCGTCATGGCCGACGATGATGCCGCAGGCTGCTACCCTCGCCGACCATCCCGTCTGACCGAACCGCTCCGATGCTGTTGCTGCTGTCGCCTGCCAAGACCCTGGACTACGAACGCCCGCTGCCACCGCTCGCGCCGAGCACGCCGAAGTACGCCGCCCGCGCGCTCGAGCTCGTCGGGGTGCTGCGCGAGCAGGACGCCGGTGGCATCGCCGCGTTGATGGACCTGAGTCCGGCGCTGGCCGAGCTCAACGTCGGGCGCTACCGCGACTTCTCGGCCCGCCACACCGCGCGCAACAGCCGCCCGGCGGTCTACGCCTTCGATGGCGATGTCTACGGCGGGCTCGACGCCGCCAGCCTGGATGCCGCGGACATCGCCTGGGCGCAGGAGCACCTCGCGATCCTCAGCGGTCTGTACGGCGTGCTGCGCCCGCTCGACCGCATGCAGCCCTACCGGCTCGAGATGGGCACGCGGCTGGCCAACGCACGCGGCAAGGACCTGTACGCCTACTGGGGCAGCGAGATCGCGCACCACCTAGACGCGCGCTTGCGCGGCGACCCCGCGCCGCTGGTCGTCAATCTCGCGTCGGAGGAGTACTTCAAGGTGGTTGACCGCCGTGCGCTGCGCGCGCCGTTGCTGCACTGTGTCTTCGAGGACTGGAAGGGCGGGGCCTGGAAGATCATCAGCTTCCACGCCAAGCGTGCGCGCGGGCTGATGGCACGGCATGCGATCCGCAGCCGCGCCACCACGGTGGCGGACTTGTGCAGTTTCGCCGCGGAAGGCTACGCTCACGATGCGGCGGCCAGCGAGCCTGGGCGGCTGGTGTTCCGCCGCCGCATCGATGGACGCCTTGCCGCGGAGACCCCATGAGCAACTCGACCCGCCAACCGATCACCCCTGCGCTGCGCGACTGGATCATCGAGCAGGCCCGCGCCGGCCACCGCCCCGAGGCGGTCCTGGAGGCGATGAAGGCCAGCGGGTGGCGCGAGGAGGTCGCGCTCGAGGCGATGGAGACCGTGCTCGGCACGATGCTGCGCGAGCATGCGGCCGCGGCGATCGTGCCGCCGCCGGCCCGCGTGCCCGAGCCCGCGCTCGCGGGGGCCCCGGCCACGCTGTGGGCGCACGACCGCGAGGTGCAGGTCGTGATGACCCTGCAGGAGCCGCGCGTGGTGGTGTTCTCCGGCCTGCTCGACGACGCCGAGTGCGACGAGATCATCGCGCTGGCGTCCGAGCGGCTGGCGCGTTCGCACACGGTCGACACCGCCACCGGCGACAGCGAGGTCAACGCCGCGCGCACCAGCGACGGGATGTTCTTTGCCCGCGGCGAGTTTCCGGTCTGCGCGCGGCTGGAGGCCCGCATCGCCGCGCTGGTGAATTGGCCGGTCGAGAACGGCGAGGGGCTGCAGGTGCTGCGCTACCGGCCGGGGGCCGAGTACAAGCCGCACTACGACTACTTCGATCCCGAGCAGCCCGGCACGCCGGTCATCCTCCAGCGCGGCGGCCAGCGCGTCGCGACCGTGGTCGTCTACCTGAACACGCCGCAGCGCGGCGGCAGCACGACCTTCCCCGACGTCAAGCTCGAGGTCGCGCCGGTGCGCGGCAACGCGGTGTTCTTCAGCTACGACCGCCCGCACCCCTCGACACGCAGCCTGCATGGCGGCGCGCCGGTGCTCGAGGGCGAAAAGTGGATCACCACCAAGTGGCTGCGCGAGCGCACCTTCGCCTGATGCGGCAAACACACTGAGCGCTCAGCGCGACACGCTCCGCGAGGCCGGAGCGTGTTGCCGACGCGATGGCCGGGTGACGACCCCTGCGCTGCGCACGAGGACCCTCGGTAGGGTCGTTCAGCGCGGCGGATGACCGGCGCGCGCGGCGCCGACCGGCAGGCGGCTGTCGGCGCGTGAGGCGAAGGGGCGGGCACGCTCGATGCGCTGCCAGCGGCGGTCGTCCCAGCTCTGCGGGCCCTCGAGCGGCCAGCGCTCGACCAGCGCCGCCAGTTGCTCGCGCGGCACGCGGCCGTAGCGTGGCTCGCGCCGCCCGAGCAGCAGCCCGCGGCGGGCGGTGCAGGTGGGCGGCAGCCGTGCGGCGGCTGCGTCATCGACCCAGTAGACGCAGGCCTTGGCGGCCCAGAACGCCTGGCGTTCGAAATGCACCCGCCCCGCCAGCCCGGTTTCGGACGGGAAGACGACGAATTCCTCGTCGAGCTCGACGAGCGCGAAGGCGGCGTCGCCGGCGCTGGTGGTGTCCGGCGGCTGCACGAAGACGATGCGGCGGATCGCCTGGGCCGCGATGCGGTCGACCTCGACCTCGTTGCGCAGCACGACGATATCGGTGCCGGACCACTGCGTGCTCCAGTGGCCCGGGGACAGGCTCAGGGCGGCTTTCATCCGCCGCACTCTAGGCCGGGGCCGCGGCACGGCGCTGTGACCAGACGCGTCGAATTGCAAGCCGGCCGTGACAAGCCGGCGCCGGCCTGCGAGAGGCGTATCGGTCCGTCGCGCCGGGCCGGGCGGGTCAGCGGCTGCGGCCGCGCCCGCCGCTGCCACCACCACCGCTGCGCGCGCCGGCCGGCCGGCCGCCATCACGCCGCGGTCCGGCGCCTGTGGCCGGGCCGCCGTTGCGGCCGGGCGAGCCGCCACGGCCACCCCCGCTGCGCAGCCCGCCGTTGAGCGTCTGCCGGCCGATCTGGATCGGCTGCGCCACCGCATGCGGGTCGGGCTCGAAGCCGGGCACGACCTCGCGCGGGATGCTGCGCTTGATCAGCTTCTCGATGTCGCGCAGGAAGCCGAACTCGTCGACGCAGACCAGCGACACCGCCTCGCCCTGGGCGCCGGCACGGCCGGTGCGGCCGATGCGGTGCACGTAGTCCTCGGGCACGTTGGGCAGCTCGAAGTTGACGACGTGCGGCAGCTGGTCGATGTCGATGCCGCGCGCGGCGATGTCGGTCGCCACCAGCACCTGCAGGTCGCCGCTCTTGAAGTCGGCCAGCGCCTTGGTGCGCGCGCTCTGGCTCTTGTTGCCGTGGATCGCCATCGCGGTGACGCCCTGGCCGTTCAGGTATTCGGTGAGCCGGTTCGCGCCGTGCTTCATGCGGCAGAACACCAGCACCTGGTGCCAGTCCTGGCGCTTGATCAGGTGCGTCAGCAACTCCTTCTTCTTGTCGCGGTCGACCGGGTGGATCTTCTGCGCGATCGTCTCGGCCGTCGTGTTGCGGCGCGCGACCTCGATGACCTGCGGGCTGTTGAGCAGCCGCTCGGCCAGGGCCTTGATCTCGTCGCTGAAGGTGGCCGAGAACAGCAGGCTCTGCTTGGCCTTCGGAACGATCGCCAGCACCTTCTTGATGTCGTGGATGAAGCCCATGTCGAGCATGCGGTCGGCTTCGTCGAGCACGAAGATCTCGACGCGGCTCAGGTCCAGCGTGCCCTGCTGGTGGTGGTCGAGCAGGCGCCCGGGCGTCGCGACGAGGATGTCGACGCCCTTCTTGAGGCGGTCGATCTGCGGCTGCATGCCGACGCCGCCGAACATCACCATCGAGCTGAGCTTGGCGTGCTTGCCGTAGACGCGCACGCTCTCCTCGACCTGGGCCGCGAGTTCGCGGGTCGGGGTCAGGATCAGCGCACGGATCGGCAGGCGGCCTTTGGCGTCGCGCGCGGCGGGCGCAGCCATCAGCCGGTGCAGCATCGGCAGCACGAAGCCGGCGGTCTTGCCGGTGCCGGTCTGGGCGCCGGCGAGCAGGTCGCCGCCCTTGAGCACGGCGGGAATCGCCTGCTGCTGGATCGGCGTGGGGGTCTCATAGCCGGTTTCGGCAATGGCCTTGAGCAGGGGCTCGGCGAGCCCCAGGTCTTTGAACGACATTGGGAGGGAGCGCCCGGGGAGGGCGTGGTAGCCGGTCTGCCGCGGCGTGCAGCGCACGCGCACCAGTCGCAGAGGGCGGATGAACAGGTCGGAATCGACTGCAGCGAGGGGACTGGAGCGTCTGCTGCGGTGCACAGTGTACGGGAAAGCCCCGGCCCGCGCGGCCGCACGGGTCGCCCCCCGGTTCAGCGCGGCGCTGCCGCGTCGATGCCGACGAAGCCGTCGCGGTTGGGCATGCGCACCGCGGGCAGCGTGCGGGCGTTCATCTCCGCATCAGCGTCGATCACGCCGTTGACCTGCAGCAGGTAGGCGCTGAGCGCGTAGACCTCGTCGGCCGTCAGCGAGCCCGGCGCGCCCATCGGCTTGGCGCGGCGGATGAAGTCGAACAGCGTGGTCGCATAGGGCCAGTAGCTGCCGATGGTCTTGTCCGGGGTTGCGCTGCTCAGCGGCTCGGTGGCGCCGGCGAGCTCCTCGGCGCTCGCGCCCCGCCCGCCAGCGCCATGGCAGGCCTGGCAGTGCCGGCGGAACAGCGCGGCGCCCTCGGCCGCGCGGCCGGCACCCGGTGGCAGGCCGCGGCCGTCCGGAAAGACGTCGCGGTCCCAGCGGGCGACCTCGGCGACGCTGACCGGCAGGCCCAGCCGTGGTGCCGCCGGCGTCCCGGGCAGGTCCAGGCTTGCGCAGCCGGCGGCCAGCGCGGCGGCCGCGGCCAGGACGGACGCCAGCGTGCGGCGTTCAGGCATAGACATGCGTCACCGCGCCGTCCTCGTCGATGGCCCAGGCGACGATGGCGTTGTAGTGGAAATAGCTGTTCGAGCCGCGTGCCGCGAGCAGCGCGGCCCGCTCGGGCTGCCGGGCGCCGGTCTCGTCGATCGCGCGGCTCTTGAGCACCAGGGGTCGGCCGTCCCAGCGCCAGGCGGCGCGAAAGCGCGTCAGGCAGCGCGGCAGCAGCGGGCCGTCGAGCTGCGCCGGTGCCCAGCTGAGGCCGCCATCGGCCGAGACCTCGACGCGCCGGATGCGGCCGTGGCCGCTCCACGCCAGGCCGGTGATCTGGTAGGTGTCCGGCCCGTGCAGCCGCTGCCCATGCGAGGGCGAGGTGATCAGCGACTTGACCTCCATCACGTGGGTGAACTGCCGCGCGCGGCCGTCGGGCTGCAGCTCGGTGTACTTGGCGGTCTCGTTGCGCGCCATCACCGGCCGCTCGGCGATGTGCAGCCGGCGCAGCCACTTGACGTTGAGCACCCCTTCGCAGCCGGGCACGACCAGCCGCATCGGGTAGCCGTGTTCGGGGCGCAGGCGCTCGCCGTTCTGGTAGAGCGCGACGACGGCCTCGTCGCGCAGGCGCGCGATCGGCAGGCTCACGTGCATCGCGAAGGCGTCGGCGCCCTCGGCGATGCCCCAGGCCGCGCCCGGCTCGAGCCCGGCCTCGTCGAGCAGCAGGCCCAGCGGCACGCCGGTCCATTCGCTGCAGGACACCAGGCCGTGGAAGGAGCCGGGGCTGCGCTGGATCGGCTCCGGATGCCAGCCGGCGTTGCTGTTGCCGCCGCATTCGATGAACAGCAGCTGCGAGCGCATCGGATAGCGCAGCAGGCGCTCGACGTCGAACACCAGCGGCTGGCGGACCAGCCCGTGGATCATCAGCCGGTGCTGCGCCGGGTCGATCGGTGGCACGCCGTTGTGGTGGCGCTCGAAGTGCAGCCCGGTGGGCGTGATGACGCCCTCGAGCTCCTCGATCGGCGTGAAGGCCGCGCCGTTGCCGGGCAGCACGCGGTTGGCGGTGATGCGCCGCGCCACCTGGCGCTCGTGCGGCGAGGGCTGGCCGTAGGGGCTGAAGGGCTCGCCCGGTGTCTTCATCCAGGCTGGCGCAGATCCGTCGCCGGCGGCGCGCGCGCCGGCCGCGACCGTGCCGGCACCGGCCAGCGCCAGCCCGCCGCGCAGCAGCACGCGACGGTCCAGCAGTCCGCCACCGGCCACCGGGCGCAGGGACTCGGCCGCGGGGGGCGCGGCACCGCGGCGGCGGCTCACGCGCCGGTCTTGGGCTGGACCGCGAGCGCGGTCTCGAACTTCAGATTCTCGCTGTCGAGCACGGTCGCGCGCAGTTCCCCGGCGCCGACGGGCACGAACCAGAAGCGCACCACCGGGTTCTCGCTGATCGTGAAGTCGACCTCGGCCTCGAGCACCGGCTTGTCGGCGTAGCGGACCTCGATGCGGCGCACGAAGTGCGGCTTCGGCGCGAGCCGGGTCAGCTGATCGATCGCGAGGCCCGAGACGTTGGGGTGGCTGACCATCAGCTGGGCCAGCGCCGGCTGGCCGGCGAGCACCTCGCCCTCGACCCGCAGCTTCATCTTGCCGAGGCTCGCGAGCGCCTCCGCCAGATCCTTGCCGGCCGGGGCCGAGCAGCCGCCCGAGGCCTTGACGTAGCGCGTGTGCATCACCAGCTGGCCGTCGTTGAACTCGGCGACCGCCCGCACCTGGCTGTACTCCTCGATGCGCACGCGCGTCTCGATCTCGGCGCGGCCGCTGTCGGGCGTGAAATGGAAGATCGCGCCGACCGGCGAGGGGTTCTTGTCGATCACCAGCCAGACCTTGCGGATGTAGCGTGCCGGCGTCTGCACGAAGGCGGTGCGGATCGCGACCGGCACGACCGCCGCGTCGGCGGCCCGCACCGGCGCGTCGAGCTCGATCACGCCGCGCGCGTCCTCGGGGATCGGGCGGTCGGCGAACAGCGCCCGGCGGATGTCCAGCCAGCGCTCGTCGTCGGCCGCCGGCTCGGCGGCGTGCACCACCGGGGCGGCGAGCAGCGAGGCGCCCAGGGCGGCCAGCAGGCGGCGGCGAAGGAGGGTCATCTCGGTCTCCTGTGAGGGCGGCGGGCTCGGCGGCCCGCACCGGCGCCCATCATGCTCCTGGCGCGCCGGCTTGTCAGTGGCGGGGGCACGCAGACCCGGCGGGCGGGTGCGCTCGGCGACAATGCGCGGTCGCGCGGCCCGGCCGTGCCCCACCGTTGTCCCGAAAGAGCCTTTTCCATGGCCCAGTACGTCTACACGATGAACCGTGTCTCCAAGACGGTTCCCCCCAAGCGGCAGATCCTCAAGGACATCTCGCTGTCCTTCTTCCCCGGCGCCAAGATCGGCGTGCTCGGCCTGAACGGCTCGGGCAAGTCCACGCTGCTGAAGATCATGGCCGGCCTCGACAAGGAGATCGAGGGCGAGGCCGTGGCGATGCCCGGCATCAAGATCGGCTACCTGCCCCAGGAGCCGCAGCTCAACCCCGAGCAGACGGTGCGCGAGGCGGTCGAGGAGGGCATCGGCGGCGTGCTGGCCGCCAAGAAGCGCCTCGACGAGGTCTACGCCGCCTACGCCGAGCCGGACGCCGACTTCGACGCGCTGGCCGCCGAGCAGGCCGAGCTGGAGGCCATCATTGCCGCCGCCGGCAGCGAGAACACCGACCTGCAGCTCGAGATCGCGGCCGACGCGCTACGCCTGCCGCCCTGGGACGCCGTGATCGGCAAGCTCTCCGGTGGCGAGAAGCGCCGCGTCGCGCTGTGCCGGCTGCTGCTGTCGCAGCCCGACATGCTGCTGCTCGACGAGCCGACCAACCACCTGGACGCCGAGTCGGTCGACTGGCTCGAGCAGTTCCTCAAGCGCTTCCCCGGCACCGTGGTCGGCATCACCCACGACCGCTACTTCCTCGACAACGCTGCCGAGTGGATCCTGGAGCTCGACCGCGGCCGTGGCATCCCCTGGAAGGGCAACTACTCCGACTGGCTCGAGCAGAAGGAAAAGCGCCTCGAGCAGGAGCAGAAGGCCGAGGACGCCCATACCAAGGCGATGAAGCAGGAGCTGGAGTGGGTGCGCAAGAACGCCAAGGGTCGCCAGGCCAAGAGCAAGGCGCGCCTGGCCCGCTTCGAGGAGCTCTCCGACGTCGAGTACCAGAAGCGCAACGAGACCAACGAGATCTTCATCCCGGTGGCCGAGCGCCTGGGCAACGAGGTGATCGAGTTCGAGCACGTCACCAAGAGCTATGGCGACCGGGTGCTGATCGATGACCTGTCGTTCAAGATCCCGGCCGGCGCGATCGTCGGCATCATCGGCCCGAACGGCGCCGGCAAGTCGACGCTGTTCCGCATGATCGCCGGCAAGGAGCAGCCCGACAGCGGTACGGTGAAGATCGGCTCGACGGTCAAGATGGCTTTCGTCGACCAGAGCCGCGAGTCGCTCGAGGGCGACAAGACGGTGTGGGAGGACGTCTCGGGCGGCCTCGACAACCTGGTGATCGGCAAGTTCGTGATGCCCTCGCGGGCCTACATCGGCCGCTTCAACTTCAAGGGCAACGACCAGCAGAAGCTGGTCAAGAACCTCTCCGGCGGTGAGCGCGGCCGCCTGCACCTGGCCAAGACGCTGGCCACCGGCGGCAACGTGCTGATGCTCGACGAACCGTCGAACGACCTCGACGTCGAGACGCTGCGCGCGCTGGAAGACGCGCTGCTCGAGTTCGCCGGCAGCGTGATGGTGATCTCGCACGACCGCTGGTTCCTCGACCGCATCGCGACCCACATCCTGGCCTGCGAGGGGGACTCCAAGTGGTTCTTCTTCGACGGCAACTACCAGGAGTACGAGGCTGACAAGAAGCGCCGCCTGGGCGAGGAGGGCGCGCGCCCGCACCGCCTGCGCTACAAGGCGCTGAAGGTCTGATCGGCGGGGAACCAAAGCCCCCGGCAGGCGCTCGGACCGGCGCCTGGCACAGGCCGCCGCGCCGACGGCGGCCTGTGCCGATTCCCGTCCACTCACGAGGCGAGCCATGAGCCGTAGTTGCGTCCTGACCGTCCTTGCCCCGCTGGGGCGTGTCGCACTCGGGCTCGTGCCGCTGCTGCTGGCCGGCTGCGCCAGCGGGCCGACCGGCACGACGGCCCCGCCGGTCTTCGTGGCCGGCGCGCGGGCGCCTGCTGCCGCGTCGGCGCCCGCCGCTTCCACGCCGCCCGGAGCGGGCGCCGCACCGGCCGCCGCGGCGCCGGCGGCGGGCACGCCGCCGGCCTTCGCGACGGTGATCAAGGACGCCAAGTCCAGCGAGGGCCTGTTCACCGTCTGGCGCAAGGACGAGAAGGTCTGGATCGAGCTCGCGCCCGAGGACTTCGGGCGGCGCTATTTCCTCAGCCCCAAGATCGCCTCGGGCCTGGGGGAGCGCATGCTCTTCGGCGGGCTGATGTTCGGCGGCTGGATGGGCTCCGGCGGCGCGCCGCAGGCGGTGCAGTTCCGCCGCGTCCACAACCAGGTCCAGCTGCTCGCGCTGAACCTCGACTACGCGGCCGCCGCCGGCACGCCGACCGGGCGCGCGGTCGAGGCGGCCTACTCGCCCAGCCTGGTCGGCAGCTCGGCGGTGGCGAGCCAGCCGCATCCCGAGCGCAAGTCCATCCTGATCGAGGCCCACAACCTGTTCGTCGGCGACTGGCCCGGTTTCGCGATCGCGCTGCAGCGCGCCTACCGGCAGAACTACAGCTTCGACGCGCGCAACTCGGCGCTGACGACGGTGCGCAACGGCGCCGACCAGCTGGTGCTGGAGCTGCTCGGCCATTACGTCACCGCGGCGATCGCGGTGCCGCAGCCGAACGCGCCGCCGGGCACGCCGGCGCCCAGCGTGCCGGGCACCGTGCCCGACCCGCGCAGCCTGTTCCTGACCACCCATCTGTCGCTGACGCTGCTGCCGGCCGAGCCGATGCGGCCGCGACGCGCCGACGCGCGCATCGGCTATTTCCAGACCACGGTCACCGACTTCAGCGACGACCTCGAGCGCACGCCGCGGCAGCGCTACGTGAACCGCTGGCGGCTCGACAAGCAGGACCCGGCAGCGCCGCTGTCCGAGCCGGTCAAGCCGATCACCTTCTGGCTCGACCGCAACATCCCCGAGAAGTACCGCGGTGCGCTGAGCGCCGGCATCCTCGAGTGGAACAAGGCCTTCGAGCGCATCGGCTTCAAGGACGCGATCGTCGTGCGCCAGCAGCCCGACGACGCTGACTTCGACACCCTGGACACCAACCGCGCGTCGGTGCGCTGGATGACCAATGCCGGCCCGAGCTTCGGCGCGATCGGCCCCAGCCATGTCGATCCGCGCAGCGGCGAGATCCTCGATGCCGACATCGGCTTCGAGAGCCTGAGCGCACGCAACCTGCGCGCGGTGCGCTCGCAGGTGCTGGCGGCGCCGGCAGCCGAGGCCACCGAGCCGGCGCCGCACGATCCGCGGCGCTGCGACCACGCCGAGCACGCTGCCGAGCAGCTGGGCTACGCGCTCGACGTGCTCGAGGCGCGCGGCGACCTCGAGCCCGACGGCCCCGAGGCGCGCCAGTTCGTGCTCGACTATCTGAAGGATGTGGCGATGCACGAGGTCGGGCATGCGCTCGGCCTGCGCCACAACTTCCGCGCCTCGCGGGTCTACAGCGACGCGCAACTGTCCGACCCGGACTTCACCGCGGGCCGTGCGCTGACCGGCTCGGTGATGGAGTACGCCTCGATCAACCTGCCCGAGCCGGGCCGGCCGCGTCCGGCGCCGTTCCAATCGACGCTCGGGCCCTACGACTACTGGGCGATCGAGTACGGCTACCGGCCGCTCGCACCGGCCGAGGAGGCCGCCGAGCTGGCGCGCATCGCCGCGCGCAGCGCCGAGCCCGAGCTGGCCTTCGCGACCGACGAGGACAACGGCCTGGGCATCGACCCGGAGGCGCTGCAGTTCGACCTCGGCAGCGACCCGATCGCGTTCGCGCGCAAGCGCATCGCGATCGCGCGCGAGCTGCTGGCGCGCCAGGAGACCCGCGAGCTGGCCGCCGGCGGCGAGTACGCGCTGCTGCGCCGTTCGGTCTCCTACGCGCTGCGCGACGTCGGCCGCGCCGCCGGCGTGCTGGCGCGCCAGATCGGGGGCGTCGTGACGCTGCGTGACGCCCCCGGCAGCGGGCGTGACCCGCTGCAGCCGGTGCCGGCGGCACGTCAGCGCGAGGCGCTCGAGCTGCTGTCGCGCAGCCTGCTGGCGGCCGACAGCCTGACGCTGTCGCCGCAGCTGCAGCGCCGGCTCGCGCCCGACTTCCTCGAGCGCGGCGACGCGCTCGCCGAGGGCACGGTGCCGGTGCTGACCGACTACTCGCTGGCCGGCGCGCTGCTCGAGCTGCAGCGCGGCGTGCTCGGCCAGCTGCTCGGCGACGGCGTCGCGACGCGGCTGCTCGACAGCGAGGGCAAGGCGACCGGCCGCGGCGCCGACGCGCTGCCGCTGGCCGAGCTCTACGAGCGACTGGCGCGCGACATCTGGAGCGAGCTGCGCGGCGGCGGCGACATCCCGGCGCTGCGCCGCGAGCTGCAGCGCGAGCATGTCAACCGGCTCGCCGCACTGCTGCTGCGCCCCTCGCAGGCCAGCCGGGCCGACGCCCGCAGCCTGCAGCGCGCGCAGGCGCAGGCGCTGCTCGGCCGCATCGACGCGGCGCTGCGGCGCCCCGGGCCCACGGCGGCGGCCCGCGCGCACCTGCAGGACAGTGCCGACACGCTGCGCCAGGCGCTCGACGCGCGGCTGCAGCGCAGCGGCGGCTGAGCCACCCTGCAAGACCTGTCACTGGGGGTTGCTCCCCCGGCGGGCGCCACCCACCATCGCCCCGCGCTGCCCGATGTGGCGTGGAGACCGGCGATGGCGAAGACCCGCAAGACTGTCCCCCGGCCCCGCCGCGCGGCCGCCCCGGCGGCGCGCGGCATCCGGCGCGTCGCGCGGCCCGACGCGGTCGATTTCCGCGACCGGCCGTTCCGCCCCAATGTCTCGGTGACGCCGGCGC
>DATMJX010000053.1:0-3616 GCA_035553715.1 Methylibium sp. | reverse complement strand
GTGCTGGCCACCATGGCCACGGGCGCCTGGCGGTGGACGCAGTCAGAAGCGCCGCCGCAGACGGCTCCGCTCTGCTGGTCACGCCGGGCTCGGTGCTGACGATGTACCCGCACATCTACCGGCCGATCAACTACGACGTGTTCGCCGACCTGGCGCCCGTGGCCATGGTGGCCAGCACGGAGTTCTGCCTGGCCGTGGGGCCGGCGGTGCCGGCCACGGTGCAGAGCGTCGCCGATTTCGCCGCGTGGTGCCGCGCCAACCCGGCGCAGGCCAACTGCGGCAATGCCGGCGCCGGATCGTTCCCGCACTTCATGGCGCTGCTGATGGCGCGCGAGACCGGCATCCGCCTGAACCACGTGCCGTACCGAGGCGGCTCGGCCGCGATGCTGGCGCTCACGGGCGGCCAGGTGGCTTCCGCCTTGGCCACCGAGGGGGCAGCGCTGGCGCTCGAGCAGGCCGGAAAGCTGCGCGTGCTGGCCACCACGGCCGCGCAACGCTCGGTGTTCTTCCCGAAGGCGCCCAACTTTGCGTCGCTGGGCTACCCCTTGCTGGCGCAGCGCGAGTGGTTTGCGGTGGTGGCGCCTGCACAGGCCGCGGCATCGCTGCAGGACGCGCTGGCCGAGGAGGTGCGCGCGATGCTCATGGAAGCGGATGCGCGCGAGGCCTGGGCCCGTCTTGGCCTCGTCGCCACGTCGTCCAGCCCCGCCGAGATTCGCGCCGCGCTGCGCAAGGAGTACGACTTCTGGGGCCCGCTCATCAAGGCCAGCAGCTTCACGCCCGAGACCTGAACACGGCGTCAACCGCCGGTTGAGGCGGTGTTCAACGACCAGAGCATTCCCGAAAGAGCCGCGCTTGCCGATCATCGGGCTCCATCGATCGCGAGCCACAACACATCATGACCACGATGACGACCCAGACCCTGCGCGTGAGAGCTGCCGTCGACGGACGAGCCAGCTACCTGGCGGTGTTGACCTGGCTGTTCGCGCTGTTCAATTCGGTGCGCTTGCTGTCTTACCTGCCCACGCTGTGGATGATCCACAGCAGCGGGGACTCGAGCCAGCATTCGCTGTGGACCTGGGGCACCTGGCTGGGCGCCAACCTCACGATGGCGGCCTGGCTGTACGAGCAGAACGGGCAGCGCATGGGGCGGGCGGTGGCCGTCAGCCTGGGCAACGCCTCGATGTGCGCCGCCACGGTGGCGCTGATTGCCGCCCAGCGCTTCGGCGCCTTTTGACCGGCAGCCGCCATGACGCGCTTCACGATCATGTGTTCGGCGTTGGTGCGACGCTCCGCCTGCCTGGTGGTCGCGCTGACAGCCGGCGCCCCTTCGCTCGCGGGCTCGACGGCGACGTACGCGGAGCGCATGCACGCCCGGGCGGTGGAGTCTTTTCGGCAGGGCCGATTCCCCGAGGCCTACGGCCGCTTCATCGATCTGGCGAATGCGGGGCACCCGGCCTCGGCGCGCTACGCCCTGTGGATGTGTGAGCAGGGGCCGGCGCTCTTCGGCAAGGATTGGGACTGCGCACCGCACGAAGTTGAAGAATGGTCACGCGCGTCGCTGGGCGAACGCACCGCGGACTCCAGCCTTCGCAGGGGATCCGCTGGCCGCTGAGATTCGCTGGCGCTGGTCGCGGCCGCCCCTGCGCTAGGTCCGCCTGCTGCGGGTCTGGCCCCCCACGACGCGTCGGCGCCACCACTCCGGCCGCAGCGACGGCTCCACGGGCGGCAATCCGGCCGGCAGGCGGTTCGCCGTCAGGCGGCCCGCCAGGTCCACCATGAAATCGATCCACACCCGCATCCGCGGTTGACGCGCCAGCGAGCGGCGCACCAGCATGCTCAGCGGCGGCGAGTTCGGGCCGGTCCAGTCCAGCAGCACCGGCTGCAACGTGCCGTCGACCATGCCCGGATGTGCGGTCAGGTCGTTGATGCGGGAAGCCAACTGGCCTGCGTACAGCGGCGCGTCCAGCGCGACCCGGCTGTCGCTGGTGAGCCAGCCGTCCACCGCCACCTGAACCAGCTCTCCGTTGCGCTCGAAGTGCCAGTTGCGCGTCACTTCGCCGAATGGCGTCTGGAACAGGGCACAGGGCAGGCGCGCCAAGGCGCTGGGGTGCGCAGGGACGCCATGGCGCGCCCAGTATCCGGGCGTCGCCACGATCAGCCACCGTGTCTCGGCCAGTGTGCGCAGGATGGCGTCCTGCTCGGGAGGCCAGCCGAATTGCACCAGCGCGTCAGCGCCGAGCTTGACGAGGTCGCGGCTCTTTCCTGCATCGACGAGGTCGATGTGCACCTCCGGAAACCGGGCGTGAAAGCCGGGCAGCGCCTGCGCCAGCACGAACTGCAGCGCGATGCTGTGTGCGGCCAGCACCAACGTGCCGCGCGGCGCCTGGCTCTGGTCCTGGAGGCTCGCGTCGAGTTCGCGCAGGTCGCTGAGCAGCGCACGTGCCCGCTCGACATAGGCCACAGCGTGCGACGTGGGCTGCAGCGGCTGCGAGGACCTGTCGAGGAGGGTCACGCCGAGTTCGGCTTCCAGCGCGTGCACCAGGCGGTGCACCGAAGGCGCCGACACGCCCAGGCGCCGCGCGGCGGCATTGAAGCCTCCCTCGTCCACCACCGCCACGAGGTACTGAAGGCCGCGAACTTTGTGAACGGCCATCGTGCGGCTCCGGAGTACTTGGCGTGGCGTAGTGTCGCGTGCCGGGGCATTAGCAAAGTGCTGATGCCGCGTTGTCTGGCGTGAGTATTGCCGCGAATCCATGCACTGACCACACTGCCGACCAAGCCAGCCGAACCCCAGGGAGACTCCATGATCGCGTCCAGGAACCGTCGAAACCTGCTCAAGCTCGCGGCGCTCGCGCCTCTGTCAGCAGCGCTTCCTGCCCGGGCAGCCACCGCCGCGACGCTGCGCGGGTTGCAGATCGTGGTGCCCACACCGCCGGGGGCGCAGCCCGACGTCATTGCGCGCTGGCTCGTGGATCCGATCGCGCGGCGGGCCGGCGTGGCCGGCATGGTGTTGAACCGCCCGGGCGCTGCCGGCGCCCTGGCGGCCGATGCGGTGCTGGGCGCAGCGCCTGATACCGGCGCTGTGCTGCTCGGCGGGCTGGATCACGTTGCCTACTCCCACCTCAACAGCAACCGGCGGGCGCTGGACCCGTTCGTCGACTTCGTGCCGGTCGGCTCGATCAACCGCGACACGTGGGTGGTGGTGGTTGCGACCGACGCCGCAGCCCGCACCCTGCCGGCGCTGGCCGAGCGTTCGCGGCGACAGGCGCTCAACTATGCGAGCCAGGGTGAGGGCTCGACGGCCCATCTGCTGACGGCGCGGCTGTGCCGAGCGGCCAGCATCGAGGCCCAGCACGTGCCCTACAAGGATCCGTGGATGCCCGATCTGCTGGCGGGTCGGATCGACTTCGTCGTCGCGCCGACGCCGGCCGTGCTGCCGCAGCTCCGCGGGGGCCGTCTTCAGGCCGTCGCGACATTGACCGACGAGCGGCTGGCCTCGGTTGGCAGCCCGCCCACGGTGCGCGAACTCGGACTGCCCGACCAGGTCTTCCATGGCGGCCTGTTCCTGTTTGCACCGGCGTCGCTGTCGGCCCACGCGGCCCGCCTGAACGCGTGG